>NZ_JBLLNL010000005.1:0-240584 GCF_048158365.1 Denitraticella aggregata
GAGGTCCGGCGACAATTGGGTCGTATCAATGCGTACCGGGGGCTCTCAGCCCTTGAGCGGTCCCTGCACCACTGGTGCGCCGTTGGCGAACGAATTGGAGGCCAGCGCCATGCTGACAGAACGCCGTTCTTGATTCCTTCTCAACTGGTCTATAGACTGGTCTATATCGACCGGAGAACATCATGAACCTTGAAATCGGCTCGTATGAGGCCAAAACGAAACTCCCGGAGTTGCTCCGCGGCGTGCAGGCGGGCAAACGCTACACGATCACCCTGCGTGGCGAGCCGATTGCCGATCTGGTGCCGGCCGAAGGCACCAAACAAGCGGATCTCGTGGCGGCCGTCGAGGCAATGCGTCAGTTCATGCGCGCAGCGCCGCCCGTCACGGGTATCGATCTCAAGGCGCTGATCAACGAGGGGCGGGCATGAGCTTCGTGCTCGACAACTCGGTAGCGATGTGCTGGCTGCTGGTTGATGGAAAGCCTGCTGACGTGGCTTACGCCGAAACCGTGCTGGGCGCACTGCGTGAACGGCAGGCGCTGGTCCCTTCTCTGTGGGCTCTGGAGGCTTCCAGTGTCATCGCCAGAGCTGAGGCCAAAGGGCTTCTTACCGAGGCCCGATCACAGGCGTTCGTCTTCCTCCTGGAGCGGCTGAATATCGCGACGGATACGGCCACGGCGGCGCACGCCCTGAGCGACACCCTGCACCTGGCGCGCCGTTACAAGCTGCCGGCCTACGACGCGGCGTACCTGGAATTGGCTCTGCGAACCGGCTCACCGCTTGCAACGCTGGACGCAGATCTCAAGAAAGCGGCGAAGGCCGCGGGGGTCAAACCGTTCGTCCCTGATTGACCCGCGGAGAGTCGGCACCCAGCCCATTGCCAGTCCAACGCCAAGGCTGCTGGCGAACACAGCAAGCGCCTCGTGCGGTTGGATCGGCAGCCACATGCCGGCACTCGCGTGTCCCGCCGGGAAGCAGTACCCTGCCTGCCAGCCTTGCGGTACCGCGTCGAGCAGGCGCAGGAGCGGGCAGGGGCCGCCGTACCCGAACCCCGCTGGGTGCCTGTTCTGCCGGATCGTTCCGGCCTAGAATGTGGATGAATCCCTGCACAAGCCTGACGGAGCCCCTCATGACCAACCGGACAATATCCTTCATCGTCAAGGACCAGAACCCGCTGGTGCTGCGTCCCACTGACACCGTGAAGCACGCCTGCGAATCCATGTACGAACGGCGGGTCGGCGCAGTGCTGGTCGTGGACGGCCACAGGAAGCTGCGCGGCATCTTCACCGGACGCGACGTGGTGCGGGTGATGGCGAGCAATCCCGCCGGCGGCGAGACCCTGCTGAAGGACGTGATGACCCAGGCGCCCGACACGATACTGGCCGGCAGCACGGCAATCGAGGCCCTGCGCGCGATGGGCGACGGCGGCTACCGCCACCTGCCGGTGCTGGACGCCGACGGCAAGGTGCTCGGCATCGTGTCCCGCAGCGACTTCAAGGGCCTGGAACTCGACAAGTTCGAGGACGAAGTCAGCCTGTGGGAACGGATCTGCTGAAGACAGCGAAACCCGGGCGCATCAGCCGAGCACGCCCTGCGTCAGCGCGGCCAGCACGAGGTAGCGCCCGGCCTTCGCGACGGTCACGATGAGCACGAAGCTCCACAAGGGTTCGCGCATCACGCCCGCGATTACCGTGAGCGGGTCGCCGATGATCGGCATCCAGCTCAGCAACAGCGACCACCTGCCGTAGCGGTGGTAGTTCGCCTGGGCCTTTTCGAGGCGCTCGGGCCGCACCGGAAACCACGGCCGGTCGCGCCAGTGTTCGAGGTAGAGCCCGAGCAGCCAGTTCACCACCGATCCGAGCACGTTGCCGGCGGTGGCCACCACGATCAACGCCCACGGCGGATGCGCGCCATTGACCAGCAGGCCGACCAGCACCGCCTCGGACTGCAGCGGCAGCAGCGTGGCCGCGCCGAACGCGGACAGGAACAGGGCGACATAGGCTGCAGAGATCATCGGGGAAGGCTCGTGACGGTCATGCACGGACTGCGCCGTGCGGGATTGGTTCGGATCCGGGGCTGCGCTGCCGCCGGCGTTCGCACAATCGTACGCCTGGCGCCCGTCATTCTTGGCGGACGCGCGCTTTCGGGCCATCATCGGGCAGAAGCCCGCTGAGGGCGGATTTCAGCGAAAGGCGCCGCCGACGAACGCATGCGGCCGGCCGCCGACGACCAGCAACCGACGGGAGGCGACGATGATCATTGGCGTGCCGCGAGAGATCAAGGTGCATGAATACCGCGTGGGGCTCACGCCGGCCAGCGTGCGCGAGGCGGTGGCGCACGGTCACCATGTCGTCTTTTGCAATCACTGACCCCGACCGCCCGGAAGACACCCATGCCCACATCGCCCGCCTACGCCGAACTGGTGTCCGTTCATGCCCGGCTGTATCGACTCGAGCATGTCGAATCGATGCTGTCGTGGGACCGCAGCACGATGATGCCGCCTGGCGGCAGCGCCGCGCGGGCTGCGGCGGATGCGGAGCTACGCAGTCTGATCCACGGCATGCGGCGCGCCCCGCGGCTTGCCGAGTTGATCCAGCGCGCCGAGGACGAGCCGCTCGACCCGTTCGAACGTGCGAACCTGCGCGAGATCCGACGCGACTGGCGCGACGCCAACGCGCTGCCCGAAACGCTGGTGGCCGCCATGTCCTTGGCCGCCGCGCGCTGCGAACACGCCTGGCGCAGTCAGCGCCCCGCCAATGACTGGGCGGGTTTTCTGGACAACTTCCGCGAGGTGGTGCATTTCGCGCGGGAGGAGGCGCTGCGCCTGGCCGATGCGACCGGACTCGCCCCTTACGACACGCTGGTCGACCGGTACGAACTGGGCATGACCGGTGCGTTGCTCGACCGTCTGTTCGGTGCGCTGCAGGCCTGGTTGCCGGACCTGATCACGCGTGCGCAGCAGGTGCGGCGTGACGAGGCCGTCGTCGTTCCCGCAGGGCCGTTTCCGGTCGACACTCAACGTGCGCTGGGCCGCGCGGTGATGGACGTGTTCGGTTTCGACTTCGACGCCGGACGGCTCGACGAAAGCACCCATCCGTTCACCGGCGGCGTGCCGGAAGACGTGCGGGTCACGACCCGCTATCGCGACGATGACTTCCTGTCCGCGCTGTACGCGACGATTCACGAGACCGGCCACGCGCGCTACGCCCAGGGCCTGCCGCGGGCGTGGCTGGGCCAGCCGGTGGGGCGGCCGCGCTCGTACGCGATCCACGAGAGCCAGAGCCTGTTCCTGGAGATGCAGGTAGGGCGTAGCCGCGCCTTTGCCGAGGTGCTGGCGCCGATGCTGCGCACTCACCTGGGCAAACGGGCCGGATTCGATGCCGACAACCTGTACCGGTTGCTGACGCGGGTCGCCCCCGGGAAGATCCGGGTGTCGGCCGACGAACTGACCTACCCCGCACACGTCATGGTGCGCTACCGGGTCGAGCGCGCGCTGATTTCGGGCGAGATCGAGGCCGAGGACATCCCGGCACAATGGGACGAGGGCATGATGACGCTGCTCGGCGTCGATACCCGCGGCGACTACCGTGACGGCTGCATGCAGGATGTGCACTGGCCAGGAGGTGCGTTCGGCTACTTCCCGACCTACACGCTGGGCGCGATGTATGCCGCGCAATGGGCCGCCACGCTGCGATGCGCGGTACCGGACGTGGATGCACGCATCGCTACAGGCGACCTGCACCCGCTGTTCGACTGGCTCGGCACGAACGTCTGGTCGCAGGCCAGTCGCTGGGAGACGCGCGAACTGGCGCGGCAGGCGAGCGGATCGAACCTCGATCCGGCCCATTTCCGCACGCATCTGGAGGCACGCTACGGCGGCACGCCGTGACGCACCATGACGCGCGACGACGTCAGGCGCCGCGCGCCGATCCGGTCATTCGATGCGGGTCGGATGGTGCCGTTTCAGGATCTCGACGACCCCCGCTTCGATCGCCTCCGGGACCATGACTTTCAACTGCGTCTTTTCGTCGTCGCGATACAGCTCTTCGCTCGGCAAACCGTCGGCGACCAGTTCATTGACCGCGTTGGTCAGGGCTTGTGCGTTGTCGTAGGTTGCGGTGATGGTCTTGCTCATGGAATCCTCCTGTGCGTCGATCGTCGATGGAAGAACGCGCAGCCGCCTCCCCTCTGACTTTAGTTTGCATGTTGCCGGTTTTCAATCGCGGTCCGGCCAGACCCGGATGCGCGGTCATTTAAAACCGGAACGTTCCATCCGGTTCAATGGGTCTAGACTGGCACGCTAGCGGCGACCGAAACACTGCCCCCGATCCTGGGAAATGGCAATTCGTCGCCGAGATGCTTTAATGGAAATTCAGCCAAGACGTATGGACGCTCGAAGTTCGAGCACGCACGGGCGCAGCCAGACCACCGGGTCCGAACAGCCCGCCCGCCAGCAATGAAAGGGGAGAATCAGATGGTGCCGGGCAAACTCGAAACAACACCGATTACGACACGCTCACGACCCGCACGAAATCCGATCGCGATCGGGTTGGCCGTGTTGCTGACGCTGTCCTTGCACACGGTTGCACTGGCGGATACGCATCAGGCGGCGCCGGCGGGCGCGATGCAGGCCGATGATGCGGTGAAGGCACTGGATCAGCAGCTCACCGCAGCCCAGGAAGCCACGCGTGCGGCCGAACTGCAACGCGACGAGGCCCTAGCGCAGGTGATTGCCGAGCGGCGCACGCGCGAGGAGGCCGCGGCGGCCCTCGCGGCGCGCGAGGCCGAACTCGCAGAGGCCGGCAGGACGGCCGCCGCGAGCGCAGACGAGCTCGCTCAGTTGCGCGGGGCGCTGGAGGCGGCGCAGGCCCGCGTTACCGAAGCCGATGCCGCGTACGCGGCACTCGAAGCCGAACTGGCCAGCGCACGCAGCGCTGCCAGCGCCAGCGAGTCGGAACTGGAACGCCTGCGCACGCAACTGGTCGGCGCCGAGTCGGCCCGCGACGAAGCGACCGCGATGCTCGCCACGCGCGACGCCGAACTCGCCGAGGCGCGCACGGCCGCCGCCACCGGCGCGGAGGAGCTGGACCGGTTGCGTTCTTCGCTCGACGCGGCCATGTCGGAGCGCGACGCGGCGCGGTCGGAACTCGACTCGGCGAGCAAGCTGCTGGCCGAGGCCGAGGCGGGTCGCCAGGCGCTCACCGACCAGCTGGCCGCGGCCGCGCGCGACGCCCAGGCGCTTGCTGCACGCGCAGACGCCGCGACCGCGGAAATTGAGTCACAGCGGGTGGCACTGTCGTCTCTGCAGGCCGAGCTCGAAGATGTGCGCACGCGGCTCGCGCCGGACGAGGGCGGGACGGCATCGGTGGAGGCGGCGCGGGTCGCCGCCGCCGAGGCGACGGCAATCTACGTGGAGCTCGCGCAGCGCTACCGTCGCAACGTGACGCCGGAGCAACGGATGGAGCTGGAGGAAGCCGCAAAGGAACAGGCCGCCGCCCAGACCTTCGTCGCACGCATCACCGGGGCCCGAGGCCTCTACTTGGTCCGCCCGCTGGACACGCTGGCCATCATCGCGACGCGATTCTATGGCGACAGCGCGCTGTGGCCGCGACTGCACGATGCGAACCGCCATGTACTCGGAAACCCTGACCACGTGGAGACCGGCCTGACGCTTGTGGTGCCCTGAGCAGCGCTCATTCGGGCAACGGGATGAATTCGATGTCGTCGCCCGGAACCTTGGGAAAGCGCCCTTCCTCCCAGTCGCGCCTGGCCTGTTCGATGCGGCCCTTGCGGCTCGCGACGAAATTCCAGTCGATGAAGCGCGAGCCGAGGTGTGCGCCGCCGATGACCGCGATGCGCGATTCCTCGGTCGCGTCGACGACGACGCCCGGCGCTGTTCGCCGGTTCGCTCACGCCGTGTCGGTGACGACCTTGTAGCAGGGACGATAGGCGCTGCCGGCCAGTTTCATCCGGCCCTGCTCGACGAACGACGACAGCAGCACGTCCATCGGGCCCATGATCGCCGGGTCGCCGAGGATCTCGAACAGGCCGTGTTTCTCAATCGACAGGATGCCCTCGTTCTTGACGTTGCCGGCGACGACCCCGGAGAAGGCGCGACGCAGGTTCGCGGCCAGCAGATGGGCCGGCTGCTTGCGGTGCAGGCTGAGCTTGCGCATGTTCTGGTGCGTGGGCCGGAAGGGTTTCTGGAAGTCGTGGTCGATGCGCAGCAGCCAGTTGAAATAGTAGGCGTCTCCGGTGTCCTTGCGATGGGCGCGCACGTCCGCGATGCCGGCCTGGATCTCGCGCGCGACCGCCACCGGGTCGTCGATGATGATCTTGTACAGTCGCTGGGCCTCGGCCCCCAGGGTCTGGCCGATGAAACCGTCGATCCGCCGGAAATACGCCTCGGCACTGCCGGGCCCGGTGAACACCAGCGGAAACGGCACGCCCGCGTTGTCGGGATGCAGCAGGATGCCGAGCACGTACAGGATTTCCTCGGCCGTGCCGACGCCGCCCGGAAACACGACGAAGCCATGACCGGCGCGAACGAAACCTTCGAGGCGCTTCTCGACATCCGGGAAGATCACCAGCTCATTGACGATGGGGTTGGGCGCCTCGGCCGCAATGATGCCCGGCTCGGTGAAACCGAGATAGCGTGCATGGGCCAGCCGCTGCTTGGCATGACCGATCGTGGCGCCCTTCATCGGTCCCTTCATCGCCCCCGGGCCGCAACCGGTGCACACGTCCAGACCGCGCAGCCCCAGCTGGTATCCGACCCGCTTGGTGTAGTCGTACTCCTCGCGACTGATCGAATGCCCGCCCCAGCAAACGACCATGTTCGGATGGTCGATCGGCTGCACGACGCCAGCGTTGCGCAGAATGTGGAAGACCGCGTCGGTGATGCCCTCGGAGCTGCCCAGGTCGAAGCGCGCACCCGTGCTGCCGCCGATCTCCTGGCTGGCATAGATCACGTCGCGCAACACCGTGAACAGGTGTTCCTGGATGCCGCGGATCATCACGCCATCGACGAAGGCGCTGGCCGGTGCGCCCCGGATGTCGAGCTTGATGCCGCGCGAGCGCTGCACGATGTCGATCTCGAAGGAGCGGTAGCGCTGCAACAGTTCCCGACCGTCATCGAGCTCGTTGCCGCAGTTGAGCACCGCCAGCGAACAATTGCGGAAGAGCTCGTGCAGGCCGCCCTGGCCGTGATCGGACAAGGCGAGCGCCTCGGCGCGGGACAGCACCTCCATGCGTCCGACCGGAGAGATCTGCGCATCGACGACTTCAGAGTCCATATTGGGGTTCTTCATGCTTGAGTAAAGTGGTCAGCCCTGTTGATCATCATTTGGACCCGAACCACCGCCGGTCGTTGTGGTCCTTGCGATCGCCTAGCCTCACCGCGACGCCGCGCAGTGCAGTGGGCCACGAAGGGTATCGGAGATCGGCCTTCAGCGCGACTTGTGCGCGCGCGGCTTGTGTTCCCGCGGCCTGGGTTGCTTGTACTTTCTGAATATCTCGCGCACGTCCCGCTGCGCCCGCTCCAGCGTGCACAAGCCGGGATCGTCATCATGCAGCGTGAAGAAGTCGTCCGCCTGCGCACGCATCACCAGCTGGATCGCCGCATCTTCCTCCATCGTGTAGATTTCGGTGAGCAGGGTCGCGACCTCGTCGAGATAGGCCTCGTAGGTCATGTGTTCGGCTTGGGGCATGGTCATTCGCTCGATGGACGATCGGTGGCAGGGTGCTGCGGACTGCGATTGTGCCACCGTGACCGGGCCGAATGCGCAACTGTGCGTGTCATCGGCCATTCGATGTCGAAGCGGTCGGACGAGTTCTGCGGCGATGTTCGTCCCCTTGCACTCAAATCGGTTGGCATCAATGCCGCGGGGAAGCCTGCGGCCTCAAAAAGGCGACCCGTCATTGCGTGCAAAACTTACTATATACGGGCCGATTAAAGAACACATGCTTGACGCAGATCCATTTCTGCATGCAATCTAGAGCCACCCTTGACGAAATGGAGAGAACGTAAAATGCTCAACTCTCACTCCTCGGCTACCCTTCGCTCTGAAGATGTCCAGTCGCTGCGTTCGCCCCCTTCCGGCCTGCCCGTTCATCCGCAACCACCGCTGCTAGGCTCCCGACCCCCGCGGTGCCCGCCATTCGTAGAAGTAAGCAGCGTCGATCAACTGCTGCCCTACCTCGAGCATGTCGCACAACGCCCATACAACCACGGACTCAACGCGTGCTGGGATCTAAAACCCGGTGAGCGTGTACTGCTGCGGGTGGACAACTGGCACAGCGAACTGACGATACAGGCGTGCCAGCGCATCCTTGAGAAATACCAGATCAAGTACGACATTCAGAAGATCGATCGTGGTCCGGTGCCGCAGTGGGTGGGTTCGGACGAGGTAGAGTACTACTTGTTCCGGACCAAGGAACTGGCCGAATGGATGGACATGTGGGAAGAGGAGGAGAAGAAGCAGAAGTACGACAAGATCTTGATGGGTTATGGTGGCCCGGTTCTGGCCGAACGCTTCATTAAGATCCAGCGCATGCCCTTCATCACGCCCGAGATTCTCGCCTCGCCGGCGCATGCGATGCCGATCGAGGTCATCAATGCGATGGACGCGTGGGCCTGGGAGCGGATCCGAAGTGCACGCCGGGTCCGGATCACGGATCCGGAAGGCACGGATATGTCGTTTACGAACCACGACGAGTACTGGGATGCGAAGCGCGAGTTCTACAACCCGGAACTGACCGCCAACACCTGGCGCGGCAACGAACACTTTGGCAAGACCTACCTGCCCGGACATATCACCGGGCGCCCGTGGATGTTTCACCCGACCAAGGAAGACGGCTGCGGTGTCATCGCCGGCACGACAAACCACATCGCGCCCTGCGACTGGACGCAGCTGATCGTTGAGAACTCAAAGATCACCAGAATCAATGCCGGCGGGGCCTTCGGCGACAAACTGCGCGAGGTCATGGAGCTCACCAGAGACTCACAGTATCCCGGCTTTCCGGACAAGGGAATCATGCACTGGTGGGAAGCGTCGATTGGAACGAATCCCCACATTCACCGCCCGCGCAAAGATTTCCCGTCCGGCTTTGTAAACTGTCTTTATGAACGTGTGCGTTCCGGCGTCATCCACATGGGTTTCGGAACCATCATCTCGTCCATGACCGAACGTGAAGCGGCGCGCATGGGCCTGTTGGTAGGCCATTGGCATCTGCACCTCTACTTCCCGACCTATACGGTGGAACGCTCGGGCGACAACGAGAACGTCATCGAGAACGGTCGTCTGCTGGCGCTGGACGATCCGGCCATCCGCAAACTGTGCTCGAAGTATGGCGACCCCGACCTGTGGCTGGACGAGAGCTGGAATCCTGCGGTTCCTGGAATAAATATGCCAGGCGGATACTGGGAGCATTATGCGAAGGATCCGCTCCACTGGGTCAAGACCGAGCTGGAAGTGTGTCGCAACTACCATCCGATGTTCATGCGGATGGTGGGCGCCGACAACAAGTATTGTCAGGGTGAAGGCGCTCGCTGGTGGAAGGGCGGCTGCTGCGAACACAGTGGCGTGCACGCCCCGGTGCTTCCCGGCAACTGCTGCGACACCGAAGCAGCGACAGAGCCAGGAAGCGGCTGCTGTCACGCACCGGACGCCGAAGCCAAGGCGCACCGTGACGAGGTCTGGAATCCCCTTGCGGGTGTCTGACCGAGCCATGCCCGGCGTCCGAGCGGCGACCTCGTCCGGGCGCTGCGCACCTACGCTGACTTTTCGATCATCGACCGGCCGCGCAGAACGGGCTTCCGGCAGCCCTAGCCCGATAACAGGCCGATCTGTTGAGCCAGCGCACGCTTGTTCTCGCGACTTCGCCGGGCATGCTCTCGCATCAGCGCTTCGGCACGGGCTCCCTCGCGACGGACCAGTGCAGTCATCAGGTCTTCATGATCGCTTTGCGCCCGCTCCAGAAACGACAAGGCCAGCATCGGGTGAGCGCCGCTCAGGCCGAGAGCGCCCGCTGCAGCCAGCGGCATCTTGATCACATACTCGAGTGTGGCGCGAAGCACGTCGCTGCCCGCGGAATCGACCAGAATCCGGTGAAAGCGCGCATTCATGTCGGCCCACCGGGCGGTATCCAGCGACGCATCGCCATCGCTGGCTGCCCCGAGGATCGATCGACCCTCTTCGATGCATCCGATCAGTCGCGCATGGGCCTCATCGCTTAAACCGGCCTCCGCGACCATTCTTGCGGCGAGACCCTCGAGCGCACCGCGAACATCGACCGCCTCGGCCACTTGATCCAGCGTCACACGGCGGACCTGGAACCCGCGTTTTCCGACGCGCTCGACCAGTCCTTCCGTTTCGAGTTCGCCCAGCGCCAGGCGCAGCGGGGTCCTCGAAACGCCGAGCTCTGGGGCAAACTCAAGTTCCCGAATACGCTGACCAGGCTCCAGTTCTCCGCTCAGTATCCGGCGCCGCAACTCGGTCGCCACCTGCTCGATCAGTGAACTCATCGTGATTCCGAAGCAATATCCAAGTAAGGGTTGGCCTGATCCGGCCAACAACGCGCCGAGGACGCTCACGCCGTGATTCACCCGGATCGGAGTACGCAAAATCTTAACATGCCAGCGGCGACCCCTTTATAAGTCAATGTCATCCGGACATTGACGGGATCAGCAGCGAGATCTGCGGGAAAAGCAGGATTGCCGCGAGCACGACGAAATCCAGGATCAGGAACCAGCCTATACCTCGAAACACATGCTCCAGACGTACCTCGCGTGGCGAAACCGACTTGATCACGAACACGTTCAGTCCGACCGGCGGGGTAATCAGGCCGATCTCGAGCAGCTTGATGACCACGACGCCGAACCAGATCAGATTCAGGCCATAGCCATCGACGATGGGAATTACGAAGGGGAGCGTGAGCACCAGAATTCCGATCGAATCGAGAAACATCCCGAGAACGATGTATAGCAGCACGAGGGCCAGAATCACGACGACGATCGATGCGCCCGTGCCCTGAACCCAGTCCAGCAGTCTGGGCGCGATGCGTGTCAGCGACGCGAATGACACGAAGATCTTCGCGCCGAGCGCGATCATAAAGATCATCGCGGTCTGCCGGGCAGTCTCGCTGAAGGCCGCGTAAAGATGCTTGAGACTGAGCCTGCGGCGCATGAATCCGATCAGAATCGCAACAGTAAGGCTCACCCCTGCAGCCTCCGTCGGGGTGAAGAGTCCGAAGAATAGGCCTCCGACAATGATTACGAGCAGCAACAGAGTCGGCCAAAGGCCCACAACCGCGCGAAGATGGTCGGCACGACTGTAGCTTTCGTCGGCCATTGGGGCATCCTGGGGCCGCAAGCGCACCCACACCCATGTCGTGACGAGATAGGACAGCAAGGACAGCAGGCCCGGAAGAATGCCGGCGAGAAAAAGCCACTTGACCGACTGCTCCGTGAAGATCGCATAGATCACGAACAGCAGGCTGGGTGGCACAAGCGAACCCAGCGTGCCGCCAGCTGCAACCGCCGCGGACGCTAGCCTCGGGTCGTAGCCAAAGCGCAGCATCTCGGGGACGGTGATACGCCCCATGGCAGCTGCGCAGGCTACGCTGGAACCCGAAACTGCGGAGAACCCGCCGCATCCCATGATCGACGCCATCGCAAGGCCGCCGGGCATCCTTGCCAGCCAGATCCGCAGCGACTGATAGAGGTCAGTCGTAATTCCGGCATGATAGGCCACGTGTCCGAGACCGATGAACAGCGGAATCATGCTCAGAGGGTAGTTATGGACGAAATCGAACGCTGTTGTTCCGATCACCGAGAGGGTCGGCGTCAGTCCGCGATCCGAATCAAAGCTTGCTCCCGGCCTCCACGAGAAGAACAGAAACAGACCCACGGTTGCGACACCACCCAGGGCATACGCGATCGGCACGCGCAGCACGAGCAGCATGACGACTGCGCTCAAGGCCAGCCCAACGAGGAGATTGGGGTCCATCTGCGAGCCTTTACCGAAGACGAGCTTCTTCTAGGATTGCGCTTTCCGGCGGGACATGGCGCCGTTCAGGTCGATCAGCAGCATCACGACAAGCCGCAGGACGAATGCGGCGGCACCCAGCGCGAACACTGCGTGACCGATCCACATCGGTATGTCCAGTGCGCCGTAATAGTATTCACCGGTGGCCAGGGAGCGCATCAGCAATCGGCTGCTCGCCCACAACAATACGCCCCCGAAAACCAGGCCCACCACATGTCCGACCGCGGCTAGCAGTCGCTGCGAACGCTCGCCTGCCCGTTGCGTGAACACTGTGACTGCGATCTGCTCGCGCATCGCGGTGAGCACGGCGAGCGGGAACAGGATGACCAACACCATCATCTCCTGGACCAACAGCACGCTGTCGGGAATCAGGGGTTGGCCGAGCAGTCGCGACAGCACGCTCACCGTGACGAGCACGCACAACATTGCCACCGCCGCGGTCGCAATCTGTGCCAGAAGCCCCTCGGCCCAAGTGGCCCGAGCGGGCTTCAGTTCGTCTGCACTCAGCGGGTCCATGGATAGCCGTTGCCGTCCAGCTCCTTCGCATGGACGGTAATATATGCGAGATAGGCATCGAGTATCGCTCGACCGTCCAGGCCATCCGCATTGGCTTGTTCGACCCATTTCTGCACGTGATGCTGACCGGCTTCGAGCAACCCGCGCCGCTCGTCTTCCGGAAGCACCTTCACGGAAACGGCATTTCCGTCTATGCCCTGCTCCATCGCGGCCTTGTCCGTGTCGCTGCTTTCCTGCAGCGCATGCGAGAAGCGGTCGATGAACTCGCTCCCAAGTTCGTGAATGGTCGCCTTGTGCGCGTCACTGAGGCGATCATAGGCAAGCTTGCTCATGAACACGCCGAAGGACAGGTTCTGCCCCCAATCGAGCGCAAGCACATGAGGCGCAACCTCGTATTGCCGATAGGCGCGAATCGAGTAGTAGTAATTCTGGTTGCAGTCGACCAGGCCGCTATCGAGCGCCTGATAGACGTCCGCCTGCGACATGCGTTCGATCTGGGCCCCCAGATCCGCCAGCGCATCGCCGTACGGTCCCGACGCTCGAATGCGCAAGCCGCGGATGTCCGCGAGACTCTGGATTTCCTGACGACATACGAGTTGAATCGGGCCGGTGGAAAAATTCGTGATGTACACGACGCCGGCGCGTTCAAACTCAAGCTGAAGCGCCGGATGCTCTCTCGCGAGATCGTAGATCGCGCGCTGCCCCACCCAGATATCGGAGTTCTCGACCGGGAGATCACCAATGTTATAACCACGCAGCTCGCGGGGGTGTGCGAAGCCAATCACGGTTCCCGCATCAGCCACCCCGGATCCGAGACCCTCGAGCGTGGCCCGCATACCGAGCAAGGATCCTCCCCAGTGAAACTCGAACTCCACCTCACCACCGGTGCGCGCCTTGGCTTCATCGGCGAACCACTGCAGTACTTCGGCACGCGTGCCTCGGTTGGGTCCGTAATCCGAGAACCTAAGGGTTTCGGCCACGACGTGCGTCGCCATCAGCGCAGTGGTCGCAAGGATTGCCGTCAAAGCAGATTTTTGCACGATTCTTCTGATCATTATTCGTCTCCTACTCCTTTGAGCTGAGGGGGCCACATGTCCCATGCAAAAAAGTGCAGTGCCCGGAAGTCACGATATTGATCCACCTGCAGCAAAACATCGCCGGATCCGCACATCTTCATTTATTGCATGCAAACAAGTTCTTTTTCTCGAATGTATCACAGCCGAGATCGTTGTAAAGACGATTATGCATGCAATCTATCGCATGCGCTGCACTTGATGATGAGCATTAACGGCGGCGGTCGCCGAGCGGCTTGAGGAAGAAACGAGTCGTGACAGGATTTGGAATACCCGAATGATCGATGCGCACGGACTCACGCCGTCGATTCGGGCACGCGGGATATGCAGGTCGGGTCCGCCCCCCGCCGGTTCGAGCCGAGCCTCGGGCCGACCGGCGCCGGCAGGACGGCCCGGTTTGCGACTACTGGGTCACGGTGATCGTGATCCTGTCGCTCATGAGCGGCGGATCATGCGGGATGTGGTTCTTGTCGCCGAGAAGCAACTGCAATGTATGCGTGCCGGCGGGCAATTCGAGCGTGGTCTCGGTCTGACCGCCGCCGAAATGGCGGAACTGGTCGGTCGCAGCCAGCGGCGCATCCATCGGAGGCAGTTCGGTCACATTGACCAGGATGTGGTGATGGCCGGTCTTGTCCATGTCGACGCCGGCCGGCGCCACACCGATGCCCCGCAGGCCCATGACGACCTTCACCGGACCGGCGATCGTCGCACCGTCGCTGGGCTCGATGAAGTAGACGCTCGCGCCTTCCGGCGCAGGTGTTCGAGGCACCTCGGCGAAGGCCGATGCCACGAGCAAGGCCGTCGCAACGGCCGCCGTACCGAATCGAAGCAAAGAAGAGCTGCGGCTACGCAATGTCGTCATGATTTGTCTCCTGTTGGATGATCGGAGTCACCGGTGGTATTCCCGGCGCTCGCCGCGACCCGGGCGCGCGGTGCTGACGCCTCCGGGTCGCAAGCCCTTTTATCCGACTTATTCAGTCGGGTATTTGAAACATAGTCGGCTCATCCGCCTGGGTCAAGCAGCGACCGACGCATCAGAGTATGGTCGTGATCTCTTCGCGCAGCACCAGTTCCTCGCTGAACGCAAGGGCGTCGAGGGATAGCGCGTCGCGCGCGGTGACGATACCGACCGGAATCCGTCCGCCGGTGACGATCGGGATATGACGGACCTGGTTCTCGTACATCATGTGCAACGCGTGGCCGAACGGACGCTCCTCGGTGAGCGTCATCGGGTCGACGGTCATGACCTCGGACACCGGCGTGGCGTCCGGATCCAGGCCGGCGGCGAGCACCCTGAAGGTCGCGTCGCGCTCGGTGAAGATCCCGGCCAGGACACCGTCAGTGGTGATCAGCGCCCCGCTGCAACGCTGCTCGGCCATCATGCGGGTCACCGCACGCACCTGCGTCGAGGCATCGACGCACACGAACGGGCGGCCGTTCAGGATTTCCTTGATCGGATGGGCTGGCATGCTGGTCTCCTGCGCTCGTTCACCGGGACGCCTCGTGCCAAGGGCTCCGCCCGGACCGGCCTGCGCCAATACCCGGACGCCATTAGTACGAGAGTATGCGTTGAATTGTAGCCTGAGCATCTGACACTGTATGCAAAAATGATTTTTTACAAAGATGGTGCGGCCTGGTCGATGCGTCCGCCCCGCGCGCCCCGTTCGCTCAACCCAGAACAAACGGATTCGCGATTTCCTTGTTCGTATTGATCCAGATGCTCTTGACCTGCAGATACTCCTTGATCATTTCCTGTCCGTTCTCGCGCCCGATGCCCGAACGCTTGTAGCCGCCAAACGGGGACATGTAGCTGACCACGCGGTACGCATTCACCCACACCGTGCCGGCACGAATCCGTTTGGTCATCTTCAGCGCACGCCCGATGTCCGAGGTCCAAACCCCGGCCGCCAAGCCGTACAGCACGTCGTTCGCGATCTCGATCGCCTCTTCCTCGTCCTTGAAGCGGATGATGGACAGGACCGGACCGAATACTTCCTCCTGCGCGATGCGCATGTCGTTGCGCACACCGGTGAAGATCGTCGGCTCGACGAACCAGCCGTCGCCGCACTCGGGGCCGCTTCCCGGCTTGCCGCCGAGCACGCAGGTGGCCCCCTCCTGCTTCGCGATGTCGATGTAGGACAGGATCTTCTGGTACTGCGGCTGGGTGGTCACCGGACCGACCTGAGTGATCATGTCCATCGGGTCGCCCATCCGGGCGGTGCCGGCAAGCGCGACGAGTTTCTCGACGAACGCGTCATGAATGCTGTCCTGAAGCAACAGCCTCGACCCGGCCAGGCAGGTCTGCCCGGTCGCCGCGAAAATGCCCGACACCGCCCCCTTCACCGCGTTGTCGATGTCCGCGTCGGCAAAAACGATGTTCGGCGACTTGCCCCCGAGTTCGAGCGACACGTGCTTGAGACCGCGTGCCGCGGCCTGATAGACCGCGACACCGCCCGCCTCCCCACCGGTAAATGCGACCCTCGCCACCTTGGGATGCTCAACCAGCGCGGAGCCGACTTCGGCGCCGTAGCCGGTGACCACGTTGAATACACCCTTCGGAAAACCAGCTTCTTCCACGAGCTTCGCGAATTCCAGCATCGACGCGGACGTGAACTCCGAAGGCTTGACGACGACGGTGTTGCCGGCCGCCAGGGCAGGTGCGATCTTCCAGCTTGCCAGCAGCAACGGCGAGTTCCACGGCGTGATGATGGTGACCACGCCCAGCGGTTCGTACTGGGTGAAGTTGAACATGCCCGGCTTGTCCGATGGAATGGTCGCTCCCTCGACCTTGTCCGCCAAGCCACCGAAGTAGTAATACCACTCCGGCATGTAGCGCATCTGCCCGAGCATCTCCGCCTTGAGCTTGCCGTTGTCGGTGACCTCGACGTCCGCGAGATGCTCGGCCTCCCGCGCGATCAGGTCGCCGAGTTTCCTCAGCAGCGCGCCGCGCGCACTGGGGGTCATGTCGGCCCACGCACCGCGATCGTAGGCCGCATAGGCGGCATTCACCGCTGCGCTCGCGTCCTCGGTCGTGCCCCGCGGGATCAGGGCCCAAGGCTGACCGGTAAACGGGTTCTGGGATTCGATGTACCCGCCGGAAGATGGACCCTTCCATTCGGCACCGATATACATCTGGTATTTTTTCATCGTCGCTCCTGTCTGGGAGTGATTGTCCGAGCCTTCATCATTGCGGGTAGCCGCCCGGTCTGAGCGGCAGCGCCGAAGGCCTCGAGGAGGTGCGCAGCTCGATCATGTCGTCTTGGCCGCGCAGACGAGGCTCGAAGCCGAGTCCGGCGATCTTGATCGGACCCATGCGCCACTGCGCTGCGGTCGTCACTCATCCTTGCAAGGCTTCACTTGGAAGGTGGTGAAAGGCCGCCGCCTCGTTGAGACGACGGTCGAGACTGGCCAGGCGTGCCCCGGTTCTGTGCGCAACGGCCAGATGCAGGGCGTCTCCGGTGCGCAGCGCCAGCGGCGAATCGATGAACACCGCCGCGGTGCGAAAATCGGCCGAACTTCGCACCGCGGAGATCGAGCCGGCCGATTTCCGCACCGCGGCGGTGTTCATCGGTTCAACTCGCGACAACATGGTCAACTAGACCCGTATATTCGCACTCGTTGACCACCGAGTAAACGGTTGCTGCGCCCGGTTTCAGCCAACCAGCCTGATCGGCGTTAGTCGCTAATGAAAACAGCCACCGCACAAAGGCGCTGGTCGCCGTTTCTCGCCAGGGGATCAATGACTCCGACCCCATTGATCCAGGTCGCACGAGGTCGTGTTTCAACGGAACCTTGAACGATTGATGGCTGATAATGGTCAGGGCGATATGAATGCGACCGCATCCCGACGATCCGGTTGCGAAGAGGTGCGGAACCAGAGCTACGCGTCGTCTGGTCCGCGCAAGATGCCCGAGGATTCGGGCGACCACCTGAGCCTATCACGATGACAAAAATCACCGAAAACATGCGCAAGTACTCCTCGAAAGTGGTCGATGGCGTCGAGGCCGCCCCGGCGCGTTCCATGCTGCGCGCAGTCGGCTTCACCGACGAGGACTTCAACAAGCCGCAGATCGGCATCGCCTCGACCTGGGCCAACGTCACGCCGTGCAACATGCACATCGACAAACTCGCAGAGGAGGCTGAGAAGGGCGCCAACGCCGCGGGAGGCAAGGCGGTGATCTTCAATACGATCACCATCTCCGACGGCATCGCCAACGGCACCGAGGGCATGAAGTATTCGCTGGTGTCGCGCGAAGTCATCGCGGACTCGATCGAAACCGTGGTCGGCTGCGAAGGCTTCGACGGGCTGGTCGCCGTGGGGGGGTGCGACAAGAACATGCCCGGCTGCCTGATCGGCATGGCTCGCCTCAACCGCCCATCGATCTTCGTCTACGGTGGCACCATCCGGCCGGGCAGCGGGCACACCGACATCATCTCGGTGTTCGAGTCGGTCGGCCGGCACGCCTCGGGGGAGTTCAGCCTGGCGCAGGTCAAGCATGTCGAGGAGACGGCCATTCCCGGACCGGGCTCGTGCGGCGGAATGTACACCGCCAACACCATGGCCTCGGCCATCGAAGCCCTGGGCATGTCCCTGCCGGGGTCTTCGGCGCAGGACGCGATCTCGACCGACAAGGGTGCGGACGCTTTTCGCGCTGGTCAGCAGGTGCTGGAACTGCTCGCCCGCGACATCAAGCCGCGCGACATCATGACCCGCAAGGCCTTCGAAAACGCGATCCGCGTCATCATCGCACTGGCCGGCTCGACCAATGGCGTATTGCATCTGCTGGGCATGGCGCACGCCGTCGGCGTGGAACTGACGCTGGACGATTTCACCGAGATCGGCAAGACGACCGCGGTGCTCGCCGATCTGCGCCCGAGCGGCCGCTACATGATGTCCGAGCTGATCGCGATTGGCGGCATACAGCCGCTGATGAAGCGCATGCTGGATGCCGGGATGTTGCACGGCGACACGCTGACCGTCACCGGCAAGACACTCGCCGAGAATCTGGCCGACGTTCCCGATTATCCCGCTGACCAGGACATCATTCGCCCGTTCGACAACCCGATCAAGAAGGATTCGCACCTGGTCATCCTGCGCGGCAACCTGGCACCCACCGGCGCGGTCGCCAAGATCACCGGCAAGGAAGGGCTGCGGTTCTCGGGCCGCGCGCGCGTCTATCACGGCGAGGAAGCGGCGCTGGCCGGCATCCTCGGCGGCGAGGTCGTCGCCGGTGACGTCATCGTGATCCGCTACGAGGGGCCGAAGGGGGGCCCGGGCATGCGCGAGATGCTCTCGCCGACTTCCGCGGTGATGGGCAAGGGGCTTGGCAAGGAGGTCGCACTCATCACCGACGGGCGCTTCTCCGGCGGTTCGCACGGTTTCGTGGTGGGACACATCACCCCGGAGGCCTTCGAGGCCGGCCCGATCGCGTTGATCGAGAACGGCGATGCCATCACCATCGATGCCGAGACCCGCGAAATCATCCTCGACGTGCCCGAGGCCCAACTCGCCGAGCGCCGGGCACGCTGGACCCAGCCGAAGCCGCTCTACACGCGCGGGGTGCTGGCCAAATACGCGAAACTGGTTTCGAGCGCGTCGGAAGGGGCCGTCACCGACAAGCAATGATTTCCTGCCGACGGTGTATCGCTACATCGCACTGAACCCAGTGCGCGCCAACTTGGTGAGCCGGTCTTCGGCGTCTATGCCAAAGTGAGCGCCGGCGGCGGAATCGAGGCCGGTGCCAGTGTCAGCTCCCCACGAGGCAGCGGCCGCTTGCGCGACTGCTCCGACTGCAGCGGTCGCTATGACGCAAAGCTTCACCGTCGTGAGTGCGAACCTTCACCTCGGACGGAAGGATCTGGATGCCCTGCACCGTTGGGTCGATAGCATCAGTGCGGACGTTTTTGTGCTCCAGGAGGTCAATGGAGAGGCGGCAGAAACCATCAAACAGTGGCAGGACTATCCCTACCAGCTCGTGACCCCAGAAGAAGGGCCATTCGGTCTTGCGGTGCTGTCCCGACATCCGCTCGGAGATACCGAAGCACTCGAATCCATTGAGCAGCCGCTTCGCCATCGGACCTTCGTCGGCTGGCAGGACAAACAGATCGCGCTCTCGGCCATCCATCCCATGCCGCCGATCAGTCCGCTGTAACACGAGCGGCGAGCTCAGATGCTCGCAGATGAAGCCCGCTGGGCGCGTTCGGTCGAGGTTCCCGCCATCGTCGCGGGTGATCTCAACGCAAGTCCGTAGTCATCGGCCATGCGGCCAGTCGCTGCCAACGGGCTGAATCGTGCAACCACACTGGCGCCGACATGGTGCTCCCCGTGATTCCGATCGATCACGTTCTGACGAGCACCGGGTGGCAACTGGTCAAATCAGGGGTGGGACCGGACATCAGCTCGGACCACCGGCCGGTGTATGCGGTGTTGAGACTGGGTGAGTCATGAACGAGTTGGAACGCCGAGGCAAGCGCTGACAATCAGCGCTCTTAGTCTGGGGCTGAGGGTCTCGTCAATGACCATTGTCGGCCAACTGCTGGCTGCCATCCGCCTGCTGAGCGGCGAACGCAAACTTGCACCGGCGGCGGTGTCGCTCTGATTCATGCCGCCAGCCGGCAGCGACGTGATCGGAAAGTAAGAACGCTCAGTATTCGAGCATGCGCGGCAATTCCTTGGCCTGCGCGATCCATTTGGTCACTTCGGTTTCCGTCGGCACACGGCGGGTCAGCTTCTTCTGCTCGTTCACTTCTGCCATCGCGGTCGTCAGGTTGGCTGCATTGCGCCGGGCCAGCTCAGGCACCGTGTCAACGCCGGCAGCTTCGAGCAATTCGGCGTACTCGGAGCCAACACCGTTGATCCGGTAAAGGTCCACCATGTTGGCGAACTTCAGCACCAGCTTGTCGGTCAAGCCGGCCTTTTCCGCCAGATCCTTGCGCTGCTTTGGCGTGCGGGCGTTTTCGAGCAGACCGTCTGTATCCTTGACGCCAGCGCTACGCAGCTTTTCGCCGGTGACCGGACCAATGCCTTCAACATCCTCGATTTTTTTGTTTGCCATTCTGTGACTTCCGTCTGGTTAAAAATGGAAGGCGCAGTTTAAGGCAAATAACTAAGCCATAGGTAATGCTATATATCTTTTTGGCATAACTTTGGAGAAAATTCGACCAAGTTTCCAGGGGGCAGCCGCTGACATCAAACGACCAGCCTGAGAATTGCCGAGCGGGCCACGACAACCTGAAGCAAGGAAAGGACTACGAGGTTTTTTCCGATGCTGGAAACAACCCCCCAAGGTGGCCGCCCATAACAAAAAACCGACACAAGGCCGGTTCTCTGCTCTTGAACCTAGGTCTAAACCCGAAACTCTGTTTCCGTACTCATTCCGTACGACTCAGAGTAACTTAACCTAAGTCCTTGATTATATGGCGCGCCCGGCGCGATTCGAACGCACGACCCCTGCCTTCGGAGGGCAGTACTCTATCCAGCTGAGCTACGGGCGCGGGGGCTTGACAGCCGGATACGGATGTATCCGACACAAGGCGCGAAAGGATATACCGGAATTATCTGCAAGTCTATGCACTGCGGCACAAAAAGGTTTTTGTGACGTTATAATCGTGATTCCGCTCCGGCCAGTCAAAAGGATCAAGCATGTCGAAAACCCGTGTTCAGCCTGCCGCCCGGCGGCACTCCAGCTTTGTGCTTCCTGTTGTCGGTCTGCTCGCGGCCGCGGTCATGGCCGGCTGCGGCAGGGCGCCCGAGGTCGATGTCGAGCGCACCGCGAGCCTTATCCAGCCGGTCGCGCGAATCGAGCTCCAGCGGGTGCAGGTGGCCGCGGGCAACCGGACCGGTTCGGAGATCTACCAGGCCCTGTGTACCAGCTGCCATGCGGCAGGCCTGCTCGCAGCGCCGAAGACCGGCGACGCCGCGGACTGGGCCGACCGCATCGCGCAGGGCTTCGACGCGATGGTGACGTCGGCCATCAACGGCAAGGGTGCGATGCCTGCACGGGGTGGCGGCGCCGACCTGACCGACACCGAGGTCGCGCGTGCGGTGGCCTATCTGCTGAACACCGCGGGTGGGGACTTCACCGAACCGCCGGTCGAATAAACACGACGCCCGATGCTGCATTGATCGAGAAGGGTGGCTGTTGGTCACCCTTCCCGTTTTCCGGACACACGGCAGCTACCGGGGTGCGCATCTTCGGCCCGTCCCACGCGCATCAGGACTTGCCGCGCGCCTCGAGCATCGCCCACAGGTTGGCCGCCCGGGCACGCCCATCCTCGCGGGAGACCGGCTGGTTGGACTTGCGGTCGTGGATCTTCACGTCCTCGCCCATCTCCTCGATGAAGCGCGACGGCTCGCACACGCGGCTGTCCTTGCCCGCCTTGCGCCGTTCGCACCATGTGATGTTGAGCGTGCGCTGCGCGCGCGTGATGCCGACATACATCAGGCGTCGTTCCTCGTCGAGTCTGTCCTCGTCGATGCTGGACTGGTGCGGCAGCAGACCTTCCTCCACGCCGATCATGAACACGTGCTTGAACTCCAGGCCCTTGGACGCATGCAGCGTCGCGAGTTGCACGCCGTCGAAATCCGGATCTTCCTTGTCCAGCATCGAGATCAGCGCAATGGTCTGCGTGAGTTCGATCAGGTTCTTGCCGTCCTCCTCGCCCTTGCGCCCGAGCCAGCCGACGAAGTCGCGCACGTTGTTCCACTTGGACTCGGCCTCGCGTGGGTCGAGGTGCTCGAACAGCCACGCCTCATAGCGGATCGCCGCGAGCAGGTCTTCGAGCAGTTGCGCGGCCGGTTCGCGCGGCGCCCGGTACTGCAGCCGGTTGATGAAGCCGGCGAAGGCCTGCACCAGTTCGAGCTGATGCGGCTTGAGATGCTGGACCACGCCCTCCTCGAAGCATGCGGCGAACAGACTGACATGGCGCCGGCCGGCGTAGCTGCCCAGCGCCTCCAGCGTGGCGGCGCCTATACCGCGGCGAGGCATCGTGATCGCGCGGATGAAGGCGAGATCGTCGTCCTCGTTGACCATCAAGCGCAGATAGGCGATCAGGTCGCGAATCTCGGCCTTGTCGAAGAAGGACTGGCCGCCCGACAGCACATACGGGATCTTCTGATTGCGCAAGTGTTGCTCGACGATCCGGGCCTGATGGTTGCCACGGTACAGGATCGCGTAGTCGGAAAAGCGGGTGCGCTGCTCGAACCTGTGCGCCGAGATCTTCATCGCGATCGACTCGGCCTCGTGCTCGGCGTCGCGGCAGGCGGTCACCACGATCTGCTCGCCGGCACCGTGCTCGGACCACAGGCGCTTGTCGAACAGTTTCTCGTTGTTCGCGATCAGCGTATTGGCCGCATGCAGGATGCGCGCCGACGAGCGGTAGTTCTGCTCCAGCTTGATGACTTTCAGTTCCGGATAGTCCTGCTTGAGCAGCTTCAGGTTCTCGACGTCCGCGCCGCGCCAGGCGTAGATCGCCTGATCGTCATCGCCGACCGCGGTGAAGGCGCCGCGCACGCCGGCGAGCAGGCGCAGCAGCCGGTATTGCGCGCGGTTGGTGTCCTGGTATTCGTCGATCAGCAGATAACGCAGCCGGTTCTGCCATCGCTCGCGCACTTCCGGGTGTTCATCCAACAGCCGCACCGGCAACGAGATCAGGTCGTCGAAGTCCACCGCCTGGTAGGCCCGCAGCGTGCGCTCGTACTCCTTGTACAGGACGGCGGCCGAGCTGGACAGTTCGTTCTCCGCAAGTTGCGCCGCCTCCTCCGGCGTGATCATCGCGTTCTTCCACGACGATATCTGCCACTGCATCTGCTTGGCGATGCCCTTGTCGGCATCACCGGCGATGTCGGCGACGATCTGCACCGTGTCGGACGCGTCCAGGATCGAGAACTGCGGCTTCAGCCCGCAATGTGCCGCCTCCTGACGGATGATGCGCACGCCCAGCGCGTGGAAGGTGCATACGGTCAACCCCTTGGGCGCCCGCCCGCCCATCAGCCCGGCGACCCGCTCCTGCATCTCCCGGGCCGCCTTGTTGGTGAAGGTGATCGCGGCGATGTTGTTCGGATTGATGCCGCACTGGTCGATCAGCCACGCGATCTTGTGCGTGATGACCCGCGTCTTGCCGCTGCCGGCACCCGCAAGCACCAGGCTGGGTCCGTCCAGATAGCGGATCGCCTCGCGTTGCGGTGGGTTGAGATGGGCAGACATGCGGGCGGCGGCCGGACCTGGGTGAAGGCTGGGGGAGGCACAGTGTACCCGAGCGGGCATGCCCCGGCACCCGGTCTTCAGGTCTCGCCGTAGCCCCTCAACTCGACCGCCGGCGTGTCGCCGGAGATCAGATCGCCGAGCGCCGCACCCGAACCGCAGGCCATGGTCCAGCCCAGTGTGCCGTGCCCGGTATTGAGCCACAGGTTCGGGTAGCGCGATCGACCGACGAAGGGCACGCTGGACGGAGTGACCGGCCTGAGGCCGCACCACAGGGCCGGTTCGGCCGATGGTCTGAGCTGCGGAAACAGTGCGTGGGTTCGACGCAGCAGGGCCTCCGAGCGCGAAGGGTTCGGTCGCAGGTCGTAGCCACAGAACTCGGCGGTCCCGGCCACGCGCAGACGGTTCCCGAGCCGGGAGAACACCAGCTTGTGCGCATCGTCGGTCATGCTCGTGACCGGGGCGACGCTGTCCTCGGACAGCGGGATCGTGGCCGAGTAGCCCTTGGCCGGATAGACCGGCAGCCGAATGCCGAGGGGGCGCAGCAGCAGCGGACTGTAGCTGCCCATGGCGACGACGAAGCCGTCGGCGACCTCGGTGTCACCCTGCAGCGTCGTGATCGATGTGATCCGCCCGCCGCTCTCGTTGATTGCGCTCACGGTCGTGCCATAGCGGAACTGCACGCCGCGCAGTCGACAGCGCTCGGCGAGTTGGGTCGTGAACGCCCGGGCGTCGCCCGATTCGTCCGCAGCGGTGAAGTCCCCGCCCACCAGCTGGCCGCGAATCGCCGACAGGGCCGGCTCGATCGCGACGCATTCGTCGGCCGAGACCACGCGACGGTCGCAGCCCAGCTCGCGCAGCGTCGCAACCGCGTCGACCGCATGGCGATATTCGTCCGCATCGGTATAGATGTGCAAGATGCCGCGTTCCAGCTGATCGTAGGCCAGCGGTTCGCCGTCGCTCGCCAGGCGGGCGCGCAGGCGCTTGAGCTCCTGTTCGCTGTACAGCGCCAGCTCGACGATGCGACGGATGTTGGTCCGCGTACGTGACGGCAGGCACTCGCGCAGAAAACCGGCCGTCCATGCCAGCAGCGCCGGGTCGGGACGCAGTCGGAACAAGAGCGGCGCGTCTTCGCGGCCCAGCCAGCGCAACGCCTTCAGCGGTGTGCGCGGATTGGCCCACGGTTCCGCATGCGAGACCGAGATCTGCCCGCCGTTGGCAAAGCTGGTTTCCAGGGCCGGGCCGGGTTGCCGGTCGAAAACGACCACATCATGACCCTTGCCGGAAAGGTACCAGGCAGTGGTCACTCCGACCACGCCGCCACCCATAATTGCGATCTTCATTCGGACATCCTATCCAGTCCGGCAAGAATGGCCGGACGCGAACCTCACACGCCTGCGCGCCCGCCTGCTGAAGCACGGCAACGCTCCGCGGTCACGCCCTCTTCGATGCGGGTCTCGGGCTGCTGAACCGGGTCGCGGACCGACAGGTCGCATCGGAGTCGAAGCACCGGAGCGTCGTACCGGAAGGCGAAGCGACGGGAACGAGGGGCTCAATCCTACCGTCTTGTGACGTTTCTGGTGGACAAGTCGTGCGGGTCGGGCTCAAATACCCGGACAGCACCGCCGGACGATGGGCGAATGCCCGGATCGTCCGGTCGGGCAATGAACGGCGGGCCTGGCGGGCAGCACTGTTCGACATGCCATGGCCGGCGACGACAAGCGTCGGAATCCGCGAGGATCCGTCCGCTCATGGCCCATAATGATTTTGCGGACCTTGTTCAGGAGTGGTCGAGAATGATGAAAGAAAACCCTTCGGAGACGTCCGGCCCAAGCGCGGAAGAGATTCTGGCGATGCCCGACAGCGACTACATGAACGCCACGCAACTCGACTTCTTCCGCTCGATGCTGCAGCGAATGCGCGACGAGCTGCTCGAGAACGGCCAGTCCACGATCGCCCATCTGCAGGAAACGGCGGCCACGCCGGACGAGGCCGATCGCGCGACGCAGGAAGAGGAGCAAGTGCTCGAGCAACGCATTCGCGACCGGGAGCGCAAACAGATCCACAAGATCGACAGCGCGCTCGACCGGATCGCCAACGGCACTTATGGCTACTGCGAAGTGTCGGGCGAACCGATCGGCTTGCGCAGGCTGATAGCCAGACCGACCGCCACGCTCAGCATCGAGGAGCAGGAGCGGCACGAGCGCGAGGAGCGGATGTTCCGCTGACGCGGGTGTGCGTGCCTGCTCCGGACACCTTACGGAGGCGTAACACCGCCGTAGGCGCCGTCACTACACCACCCCGGCGCCTTGCGCCTGCTGGTCGGCCCAGTAGCTGGACCGCACCATCGGCCCGCAGGCCGCGTTCCTGAAGCCCATCTTCAGCGCCTCGGTTTCGAACATCCTGAACACGTCGGGATGGACGTAGCGCAGCACCGGCAGATGACCGGGCGACGGTTGCAGATACTGGCCGATGGTCAGCATCTCGACATCATTGGCGCGCAGGTCCCGCATCACCTCGAGGATCTCTTCATCGGTCTCGCCCAGGCCGACCATCAGGCCGGACTTGGTGGGCACGTCCGGATGACGGCGCTTGAACTCCTGCAGCAGCTTAAGCGAATACGCGTAGTCCGAACCCGGTCGGGCCTGCCGGTACAGCCGGGGTACGGTTTCGAGGTTGTGGTTCATCACGTCCGGCGGGGCCTGGTCGAAGATCTCCAGCGCAATCTCCATGCGTCCGCGGAAGTCCGGCACCAGGACCTCGATGCGGGTTCCGGGCGAGGCTTCGCGAGTGGCACGGATGCACTCGACGAAATGCTGGGCACCGCCGTCGCGCAGATCGTCGCGATCGACGCTGGTGATGACCACGTAGTTCAGGCGCATCGCGGCGATGGTCCTGGCGAGATCGGCCGGTTCGTTCTGGTTCAGCGGCTCCGGGCGGCCATGACCGACGTCGCAGAACGGGCAGCGACGGGTGCAGATGTCTCCCATGATCATGAAGGTCGCGGTGCCCTTGCCGAAGCATTCGTGAATGTTCGGGCAGGACGCCTCTTCGCACACGGTGTGCAGCTTGTGCTCGCGCAACGTGGCCTTGATCTCGTTGAAGCGCTCGACCTCGTCGCCGGCGCCGAGCTTGATGCGGATCCAGTCCGGCTTCTTCAGGCGCTCGGCCGGGACGATCTTGATCGGGATGCGGGCGGTCTTGTCGGCGCCGCGCTGCTTGCGCGTTGTTGTTTCCATTTTTTACTCTTTTTCAGGTCGTTCTCTGTTCTCAGGGGTGCGTCGTCACCGGCGGCAACAGCCGGCAAAGGTGATCGAGCAGTCGTTCACCCGCCTCTTCGACACTCACGGACACGCCGAATTCCGCGAGCTGGACGGTTTTCAGGCCCTCGTAACCGCAGGGATTGATCCACGTGAACGGCGTCAGATCCATATCGACATTGAGGGCCAGACCATGATAACTGCAGCCGTTTCGAACGCGAAGGCCGAGGGCGGCGATCTTGGCCTCGGCGACATACACGCCCGGGGCGCCCACGCGGCGTTCGGCATGGAGTCCGTAGTCGGCCAGACAATCGATCAGGGCCTGTTCCATCAGGTACACCAGCTCGCGGACCTTGAGCCTGCGTCGCGCCAGATCGATCAGCAGATACACCACCAGCTGACCCGGCCCGTGGTAAGTGATCTGTCCGCCACGGTCGATCTTCACCAGCGGGATGCCGCCATCGCGCAACAGGTGTTCCGGCCTGCCCGCCTGGCCTAGCGTGTAGACCGGTGGATGCTGCAGCAGCCAGATCTCGTCGGGCGTCGCCGAGTCGCGGGCGTCGGTGAACCGACGCATCGCGGTCCATGTGGGTTCGTATTCGACCCGGCCGAGACGACGCACCGCCAGCAGCCCGGACCGCCCCTCGACTTCGAGCGGGGTCTGCGCGGCGTGGACATCGGCTGCGGTAGACAATGCGCTCGCCGGCGAGACCGTCACAGCACCACCTTGACCAGCGGATGGCCGCTCAGTGCGCGATAGAGCCCATCGAGCTGCCCCTGCGAGACCGCACGGACGGTGCAGGTCAGCGACAGATAGTTGCCCTTGCTCGACGGCCGCATCTCGACTGACGCGGGGTCGAAGGTCGGATCGTGCCTGAGCACGACCTCGACGATGGTCTGTGCGAAGCCCTCGACGCGGGCGCCCATGACCTTGATCGGAAAGTCGCACGGGAATTCGATCAGGGTCTCGCGCTGACTCATCTCCGACTCACAGGCTCTTGATCCACAGCACCAGTGCGTCCCACAGACGCCCGAAGAATCCGGCGACCTCGACGTCCGCCAGCGCCACGACCGGATATTCGCCGAGCAGGCGGCCATCGAGACTGAGGGCCAGCACACCGATCGGCTGTCCCTGCTGGATCGGCGCCATGACCGGCTGGTTGCTGGTCAGCGCAGCCTCGACACGCTGGGACTGATCCTTGGGCAGCGAGATCACGAAGTCTTCGGTGAAGCCGACCGACACCTCGTTGACCTTGCCCTTCCACACGCGAAACTGCGACAGGTCCTGCCCGGCGGTGTAGAGGCGCACGGTGTCGAAGAACTGAAAACCATAGTTGAGCAGCTTCAGGGACTCCTGCGCCCGGATCGTCTCGGACTCCGATCCGAGCACGATCGAGATCAGTCGGCGCGGCCCCCTGAGGGCGGAAGACACCAGGCAGTAGCCGGCTGCACGCGTGTAGCCGGTCTTCATGCCATCCACGGTCGGGTCCAGCCACAGCAGGCGGTTGCGATTGGGCTGCGTGATATCGTTGTAGGTGTACTCGCGCTCGGAATACAGCGTGTAAAACTCGGGAAAATCGCGAATCAGCGCGGATGCGAGCAGCGCGAGGTCGTTGGCGGTGGTGTACAGCCGGTCATCGGGCAGGCCCGAGGAGTTGGTGAAATGGGTGTTGCGCATGCCGAGACGCTCGGCCTCGCGGTTCATCAGGTGGGCGAAGGCCTCCTCCGAGCCGGCGATCAGCTCGGCCAGCGCGACACAGGCGTCGTTGCCCGACTGGATGATCATGCCTCGGATCAGCTGTTCAACGGTCACCGCCTTCCTGGGTTCGATGAACATGCGCGAACCGATCATCTTCCAGGCCTTCTCGGACACCGGCACTTCCCGCTCGAGACTGATCGTGCCCGCCTTCAGCGCGGCAAACGTGACATAGGCGGTCATCAGCTTGGTCAGCGATGCGGGCTCGATGCGTTCATCCGGATTGTGCGCGGTCAGGACCTGACCGGTATTGTGGTCGAGCAGCAACCATGCATTTGCGGCCAGTGACGGCGCCGGCGGCGTCTGGGCCGAGGCGTTGAGCGAGAAGACGACGAGGAGCAGGGTGATCAGAAAGCGCATAGGAGAGTCAATTCAAAGGGGCGGAGTGAGGGAGTGCGTCATTGTACCGGCTGAACGCTCAGCGGCGACCCAAGCACATGGCAGACCGCCGACGGACCGTACGGTTCAGCGAACGACCACGAACGGTTGCAGCTCGAGCAGGGTTCCGATCCGCTGCGCTTCGACGCGGGCATGATCGGCCGACGCGAACGGGCCGAGTTGCAGCCGATAACGCCCGCCGTCGTCGAGCAGCTGCAACCGGTCGGCGAACACCGCCAGTTCGCTGCGAATTCGCTCGACCAGCGTCTCGGCGTTGGCCGGGGTCGAGAACGCCCCGAGCTGCAGGTAGGCGCCTTCCTCCTGCGCAGCGACCGGAATCACCTGGACCGAGGACGGCACAGCGACTGAAGCCGGCGCCGGATCAGCGGAAGCGACCGGCGGCCGCATCGGCTGGGGGCCAAGATCCAGTGCGGCGACCTGCATGAACCGGGGCGGTGGCGCCCTTTGAGTCGGCCCGGAGGGCACGGGCGGTGCCTGTGCGATCGCAGTGCCGGCGGCCAGACCGGGCACCGCCAGGACGCCGCGCGCCATCGCGACCTCGATGTCGCGATGGGTGATTGTCTCGACCTCGACATGCGCACTGCCGCTGTTGATGTAGCCGAGTCGGTGCGCGGCGGCATAGGAAAGATCGATGATGCGACCGCGCAGGAAGGGGCCGCGGTCATTCACGCGCACGATCACCGAGCGGCCGTTGCCGAGATGGGTCACGCGTACATAACTCGGGATCGGCAGGGTCGGATGCGCCGCGGTCATCGCGTACATGTCGTAGCGCTCGCCATTGGACGTCGGATTGCCGTGGAAACGACGGCCGTACCAGCTCGCATGCCCGCGCTGCGAGAACGGGCGCAGCTCGGTCATCGGCACGAAGCTCTGGCCGAGTACCGTGTACGGCCGCAGGGCCGGTCGATGCAGGGGTTCGATACGCGGCGTCGCATCCGGGATGTCGTCCAGATTCGCCGGCACGACGTCATGCGGGCCGTCGTCCTTGTAGTAGGCCCCGCCACGACTCGAACCGCCGCTGGCCGCGGCGGTGCTCGCGACTGCGGCCGGACCGCTGTCGGACACACGCGGCGCCTTGCCGCCACAGGCGCTGAGCACCAGCGACAGCAGCAATGCGATCGCAATCCCACCCGCCTGGCCGCCGCACGCACCGTACAAACGGTGCCGGAGACCGGTCACGCCCACATCGCGACCGTGCGAATCGTCCCCATCACATCCCGAGTACTTTTTCACACGCATCATTCCTTCGCAGCCACACGACTGCGCTCTATGCTCATCAGCATACCCATCCCGATGCACAGTGTCACCAGTGCGGTGCCGCCGTAGCTCACAAACGGCAGGGGCACCCCCACCACCGGCAGGATACCGCTGACCATGCCCATGTTAACAAAGGCATAGGTAAAAATGATCATCGTGATCGCACCGGCAAGCAAACGGGTCGCGAGCGTCGGTGCGCGCGCGGTGATGATGAACCCGCGCAGGATCAGCAGCAAATAGGCGCCGAGCAGGACCAGCGCCCCGATCAGGCCGAACTCCTCGGCGAGCACCGAGAAGATGAAATCGGTGTGGCGCTCCGGAATGAACGCCAGGTGCGTCTGCGTTCCGTCCAGCCAGCCCTTGCCGAGCAGCCCGCCCGAACCGATCGCAATCGTGGACTGGATGATGTGGAAGCCCCTTCCGAGCGGATCCTGGGTCGGGTCGAGCAGGGTGCATACCCGCTGCTTCTGATACTCACGCAATATCCGCCAGTCGAATTCCGGCTGGCACAGCATGTCGCCGAATCCGACGATCGCGCCGATGCCGACCATGCCCAGCACGACCACCGGCACGATCAGCTTCCAGGACAGGCCGGCGAAGAAGATCACGTAAAGCCCGGCCGCAGCCACCAGCAGGCTGGTGCCCAGATCGGGCTGGATCACGATCAGCCCGAGCGGCACCGCAAGCAGCACGGTCGCGACGACGAAGGTCCCGAAGCGGATCGTGCCCTCACGCTGCTGGAAATACCAGGCCAGCATCAGCGGCACCGCGATCTTCATCAGCTCCGACGGCTGGATGCGGGCCACGCCCAGATCCAGCCAGCGTTTGGCCCCCTTGGAGGTGTCGCCGAACAGGACGACCCCGACCAGCAGCAACACGCCCACCGCGTAGAGCGGCACGGCCAGCGACAGCAGCCGCTTGGGCGGAATCAGCGACACAACCCACATCGTGCCCAAACCGGCGACCAGGTGAATCTGCAGCGTCGGCAGGCGCTCCGGCGAGGCGCTCGTCATCAGCACATACGCGAATCCGAGCAGACCGGTCAGGACCAGCAACAGAAACGGATCGATCGGACGCAGTCCCGCCTGGATCAGCATCAGGGGGTGGAGTCGCCAGTTGCTCACGTCGCGCTCACTGTTCCAGTTCGGCAGCCAGCCGCTCGTCGATTTCATCCACGGGCACTTCGATCGGCTTGCCGAGCACATGGAAATCCATCACCTGGCGCGCGATCGGTGCCGCGGACTGCGAGCCGAAACCGCCGTTCTCGACCAGGACCGCGAGCGCAATCGTCGGATTCTCGGCCGGGGCGAAACCGATGAACCAGGAATGGTCGCGCAGCCGCTCGGCGACATCGCCCTCGACATAGCGCTGGCCCCTGAGCGAGAACACCTGCGCGGTGCCGGTCTTGCCACCTGACGAATAGGCGGCGTCCTTGAATACCCTCGCTGCGGTGCCTTTGACATTGACTTCCACCATGGCCGCTATCACCGCGTCGAAATTGCGCTGATCGAACGGAATGCGCGCGACCGGCTCCGGCTCGACCGGACGCCGCTCTCCGGTGACCGGATCCACGACGTGGCGCACCACGTGCGGCCGGTAGATCTCGCCACGGTTCAGCATGGCCGCCAGCGCGTTGGCCATCTGCAGCGGCGTGTAGGCGTTATAGCCCTGACCGATGCCCACCGAGATCGTCTCGCCGCCGTACCAGGTCTGATGTTCGCGCGACGAGAAGCGGGCGCGCTTCCACGCCGGTGACGGCAGCACACCGGAGGCTTCGCCGGGCACATCGATGCCGGTGCGCTGGCCGAAACCGAAGGGCCGCATGAAATCCGCGATCGCGTCGATGCCCAGTTCATGAGCCAGCTGGTAGTAGTAGGTGTTGCAGGAGTAGACCAGCGTCTTGTGCAGGTCCACATTGTTCTGGCAGTTCGACTTGCGGTCGACAAAACGGTGACCGACGAAGGTGAACAGCCCCTGGCCGTTGAAGCGCTGGTCCACCGTGCGACGGCCGCTCTCGAGGCCGGCCAGCGCCATGAAGGGCTTGAAGGTGGAGCCCGGCGGATACGCGCTGTACAGCGCGCGGTTGAGCAGCGGATGCTCAGGCGAATCGCTCAGCGCGCGCCAGTCGGCCACCGAGATGCCGTCGATGAACAGATTGGGGTCGAATGACGGCGTGGACACGAGGGCCAGCACGCCGCCGGTCGAGGGCTCGATCGCGACCACCGCCCCGCGGCGATCACCGAGCGCAGTCTCGGCCGCGCGCTGCAGACCCATGTCCAGCGTCAGTTCGAGATTGTTGCCGGATACCGACGGGGTCCGCGACATCAGCCGCACCGCCCGGCCGCCCGCGTTGATCTCGACCTGCTCGATGCCGGTCGTTCCGTGCAACTCGGCCTCGTAGCTCGATTCGAGCCCGCTCTTGCCGATGTACTCCGAGCCGCGGTAGTTCGCGGTTTCGCCGCGCTCGTCGATGCGCTGCAAATCCCGTTCGTTGATCCGCCCGATATAGCCGACCACATGGGCGGCAGACTGGCCGGTCGGATAGTCCCGGTACTGTCTCGCCTGCACCTCGACACCCGGGAACTGATAAAGGCGGGCGACCACGCGGGCCACTTCCTCGTCGCTCAGATGGGTACGGATCGGTACGCTTTCGAAGTACTTGGTGTCGAGCACGAGGCGACGGAAACGGCGTCGGTCACGCTCCTCGATGCTGATGATGCGCGACAAGGCGTCGATCGTCGCGTCGAGCTGCCTGACCCGGGCGGGATTGATCTCGAGCGTGTAGACCGAGTAGTTGCGCGCCAGCAGTTCTCCGTTACGGTCGAAAATCTCGCCCCGACCGGGGACCACCGGCAGCACCGCGACCCGGTTGCCTTCGGCCCGCGCATGGTAGTAGTCGAACTTGACCACCTGCAGGTAGTAGAAGCGCGCCGCGAGCAGACCGAAACACATCACGACGAACAGCATCGAGACCACCACGCGGCGGCGCAATGCGCAGAGTGCCTCTTCCGGGCGTCGAAATTCGGTCATGTACGCAGAATCGGCCGCATCAGATCGGTCGGTTGTCGTCGCGCTCTACCGGCTGATACTGCGGCAGTAACAGCAGGAAACTGAGCGGTGCCCACAATAGTGCACCGGAAAGGCTGGAACCGAAATACCACCAGCCCGGAAACTCCGCCCCGCCGAGCAGGCGAACCGCCACCATGATGAGCTGCGCAAACAGCAGGATCGGCAACACATGCACCGCCTGTTGCATGGCGGAAAACCACAGCACCCGCCGCGACATGGCCCCGGCCAGGTAGCAGAGCACGACATAGGCCAGCGCATGCTGGCCCATGGCCGCGCCATGGCCGATGTCGACCAACAGGCCGAACATGAAACCAGTGCCCATGCCGACCCTGAGCGGTTCGCGCATGCACCAGAAGGCGAGGACCAGCGCGACCCAGTCGGGCACGCCCGGCAGTCGTCCGGTCGGAATGTAGATCAAGCCCAGCGCCGCCAAGAGGCTCGCATAAATGAACCAGGTCCGGGCAGGCTGCAGGATTCGGTTGGATCGATGGGTGGGCTGCATGATCTACTCGGGCTGCGGTTCCGGGGCAGTGTCGGCCGACACATCGACTGCGTCGGACGGGCGCGGAACCGGCGCGGCCGGCTGTGCGCGCCCGAGCACCAGCACCTGAGCCGCCCGCTCCACCCGCGCCAGGGGCTCGCCGAACACCTTCAGGAAAACCTCGCCATCGGGCTCCACGCTAACCACGCGTGCGACCGGCAGTCCCGCAAGAAAGATCCCGTCCAGTCCGGACGTGACCAGACGATCGCCGGGCAGGATGTCGGATCCGGCGGTCACGAAGCGCATTTCCAGCAAACCCTTGCCACCACCGACCAGCACGCCGCGCAGTTCGTTTCGCTCAACCTGGACCGGGATTGCCTGCTCCTTGTCGGTAATCAGCGTGACCTCGGCCTGTATCGGATAGACCCGGGTCACCTGGCCGATCATGCCGCGCGCGTCGGCCACCGCCAGACCGGCGACAACGCCGTGATGGGTTCCCCTGTCGAGGATCACCTTGCGTGCGAACGGATCCGGCGCATCGTACAGAATCTCGGCCGCAAGACTGTGGACGGTCAGCGAGCGCGACATCACCAGCAGCCGCCGCAACTCCTCGTTCTGACGTTCAAGGTGCTCGAAGCGCAGCAGGCGCTGCGCGGCCTCGAGCTGGTGGCGCCTGAGTTCGGCATTCTCGACCTGCACCTCGACCAGGGTCGCGAAATAGACGCCGGCGTTTCGCAGAAAATCCACCGGCGCGGCCGCGGCGAGCTGTAGCGGATGCGTGACGACCGAGATCGCCTGACGCACGACCTCGAGATAGCGGTAGCGAAGATCGGCGACCAGCATGACGAGGCAGACCACCACCAGCACGAGCAGGCGCGCAAACGGCGTGGGGCCACGCTTGAAAAACGGCGGTGACTGGTGACCTGCCAGGGACATCGGTGGACTCGCGGTGAAAGCGGATGAACCGAATCATCCGCCTCCGGCCGCACTACCCGTTAGTCCGACGCGAAGATGGAGCCGAGCGCATCCATCTTCTCGAGCGCCATGCCGCAACCGCGCGCGACGCAGGTCAGCGGCTCGTCGGCGACGAAAACCGGCAGACCGGTCTCTTCCATCAGCAGGCGATCGAGATCGCGCAGCAAGGCACCACCCCCGGTCAGCACGATGCCGCGCTCGGCGATATCTGCCCCGAGTTCGGGCGGCGTCTGTTCGAGTGCGATCTTGACCGAGGAGACGATCTGATTGAGCGGCTCGGCGACCGCCTCGAGCACTTCGTTGCTCGATATCGTGAAGCTGCGCGGAATGCCCTCGGCGAGGTTGCGCCCCTTGACCTCGAGCTCGCGCACCTCCGAACCCGGAAAGGCCGAGCCGATACCCTTCTTGATGTTCTCGGCGGTGGTGTCGCCGATCAGCATGCCGTAGTTGCGGCGGATGTAGTTGATGATCGCTTCGTCGAACTTGTCACCGCCGACGCGCACCGAACCGCTGTAGACGAGCCCGCCGAGCGAGATCACGCCGACCTCGGTGGTGCCGCCGCCGACGTCCACGACCATCGAACCGGTCGCATCCGACACCGGCAATCCCGCGCCGATCGCAGCCGCCATCGGCTCCTCGATCAGAAAGACCTGGCTTGCGCCCGCCGCCAGCGCGGCGTCGCGGATCGCGCGACGCTCCACCTGCGTGGATCCGCAGGGTACGCAGATGATGATGCGCGGACTCGGCGAGAACATCCGCGAATCGTGAACCTTCTTGATGAACTGCTTGATCATCTGCTCGGTGACGACGAAGTCGGCGATCACGCCGTCCTTCATCGGCCGGATGGCATTGATGTTGCCAGGCGTCTTGCCGAGCATCTGCTTGGCAGCCGTACCGACCGCCTGAATCGTGCGCTTGGCGTTCGGACCCCCTTCGGTGCGGATCGCGACCACCGACGGCTCATCGAGCACGATTCCCTTGCCCCTGACGTAGATGAGGGTATTGGCCGTGCCCAGATCGATTGCCAGATCACTGGAAAAATAGGAACGCAGAAAACCAAACATGGGGTAATTCCGAAAACCGGTGTAGATGAGCTGCAGACGAGCTGAGGTATCCCGCCCGAACAGGCGAAAGCGTTTATGATAACCTACAACGCTTTACGGATTAAGCGCATTTGTAAACGTATGTCGCTATCGATCGAAGACGTCCAAAAGATCGCCGGGCTCGCCCGCATCGAGCTGACCGATGGCGATGCCGAGGCCACCCGTGACAAGCTGAACAGTATCTTCGGCCTGATCGAACAGATGCAGGCCGTGGACACCCGTGCGGTCGAGCCGATGAGCCATCCACAGGACGTCGCGCAGCGTCTGCGCGACGATGCGGTCAGCGAAACCGACCAGCGTGAGGCCTTCCAGCGGATCGCGCCGCAGACCGAGGCAGGCCTCTATCTCGTTCCTCGCGTCATCGAATGAGCGGGCGGCCCCAGCGCCTCCATCCGACCTCCGCGCCCCCCTTCCCTGACCGAGCCTGTCCGCCCACATGATCAACGCCAGCCTGACCGATTTGCGCGCGGCGCTGGACGCTGGAAAGACGTCCAGCGTCGAGCTCGCCACGCTGTTCCTGGACCGCATCGCACAGCTCGATCCGGCCCTCAACGCATTCATCACCATCGACCGTGACCGGGCGCTGGCGGCGGCCCGCAACGCCGACGCACGTATCGCCGCGGGCGAGGCTGGTCCTCTGACCGGGATCCCGATCGCGCACAAGGATGTGTTCTGCACCGAGGGGATTCTGACAACCTGCGGGTCGAAGATGCTGTCCGACTTCGTCAGCCCTTACGACGCCCACGTCGTCGCGCTCCTCAAGGCGGCCGGCACCGTGATGCTGGGCAAGACCAACATGGACGAGTTCGCGATGGGCTCTTCCAACGAGAATTCCCATTTCGGTCCGGCGCGCAACCCGTGGAATACCGGCCGGGTGCCCGGTGGCTCCAGCGGCGGCTCGGCCGCCGCGGTTGCGGCCCGCCTGGTGCCGGCCGCAACCGGTACCGACACCGGCGGCTCGGTGCGCCAACCCGCCGCCCTGACCGGCGTGACCGGCATCAAACCCACCTACGGCGTGGCCAGTCGTTACGGCATGATCGCATACGCGTCGTCCTTCGATCAGGCCGGCGTGTTCGGCGCGTCGGCTCAGGACTGCGCGCTGATGCTGTCGGCGATCGTCGGATTCGATCCGCGCGACTCGACCAGCCTGAAACGGCCGGCCGAGGACTACGCCGGTTCGCTGCCGTCGGACGCAGGTGGCGCAAGGCCCCTCGCCGGCCTGCGCATCGGGCTGCCGCAGGAGTTCTTCGGCGAAGGCATGGCCGACGACGTGCGTGCTGCGGTCGAGGCCGCGCTCGACGAATACCGGCGTCTGGGTGCGACCACGGTCGCGGTCGGGCTGCCGAACGCGAAGCTCGCGATTCCGGCCTATTACGTGCTCGCGCCGGCCGAGGCCTCGAGCAACCTGTCGCGCTTCGACGGCGTTCGCTACGGGCACCGCGCGGCCGACTACACCGATCTGGACGACATGTACCGCAAGAGCCGCGCGGAGGGCTTCGGTGCCGAGGTCAAGCGCCGCATCCTGGTGGGCACCTATGTACTGTCCCACGGCTATTACGATGCTTATTACCTGCAGGCGCAGAAGCTGCGCCGGCTGATCGCGGAGGACTTTCGCCGCGCCTTCGAGACCTGCGACGTCATCGCCGGTCCGACCAGCCCGAGCACCGCGTGGGCGATCGGCGAGAAGACCGACGATCCGGTGCAGATGTATCTGTCCGACATCTACACGATCGCGGTCAATTTAGCGGGCCTGCCCGGTCTTTCGCACCCCTGCGGCTTCGGGGCGGACACGCTGCCGGTGGGCGTGCAACTGATCGGCGATTATTTCGATGAATCGCGGCTGCTCGCCACCGCGCACCGCTTCCAGCAGGCCACCGACTGGCATCTGCGCCGGCCGGCACTGGCAGCCTGAACCCGCCGCCCGAAAGAGGCCGAACACATGAGCAGAAACGACTGGGAAGTGGTCATCGGACTGGAGGTCCATGCCCAGCTCAACACCGTCTCCAAGATCTTTTCCGGCGGCTCGACCGCATTCGGCGCCGAACCCAACCGCCAGGCCTGCGCGGTGGACATCGCGCTGCCCGGCGTACTGCCGGTGCTCAACCGTGGCGCGGTCGAGCGCGCGATCCGATTCGGTCTCGCGATCGGGGGCCGAGTAGCGCCGAAGAGCGTGTTCGCACGCAAGAACTACTTCTATCCCGATCTGCCCAAGGGCTACCAGATCAGCCAGTTCGAACTGCCGGTCGTGTCCGGCGGTTCGATCACGATCCGGGTCGGCGAAGGCGACGACAGCTACGAGAAGACCGTCAACCTGACCCGCGCCCATCTCGAGGAAGACGCCGGCAAGAGCCTGCACGAGGACTTCCGCGGCATGAGCGGCATCGACCTGAACCGCGCCGGCACGCCGCTGCTGGAGATCGTGTCGGAGCCGGAGATGAGCTCCTCGGCCGAGGCGGTCGCCTATGCGCGTGCCCTGCACGCGCTGGTGCGCTGGATCGAGATCTGCGACGGGAACATGCAGGAAGGCTCGTTTCGTTGCGACGCCAACGTATCGGTCCGCCGTCCGGGCGCAGCACTGGGCACGCGGCGCGAGATCAAGAACCTGAACTCGTTCCGTTTTCTGCAGCAGGCGATCGATTACGAAGTCCAGTGGCAGATCGAAACCCTGGAAGACGGCGGCCGCATCCAGCAGGCCACGGTGCTGTTCGACCCGGACAGCGGCCAGACCCGGGTCATGCGCACCAAGGAAGACGCGCACGACTACCGTTATTTTCCCGACCCCGACCTGTTGCCGCTGGTCATCGCACCTGACTGGATAACCCGGGTGCGCGGCGAGATGCCCGAGCTTCCGCAGGCGATGAAGGCGCGCTTCATCGCCGATTTCGGCCTGTCCGCCTATGACGCCGCGACACTGACCGCGTCGCGCGAGATCGGCGGCTACTACCAGGCGACGGTCGACGCGGCCGGGACCGCGCAGGCCAAGCCCTGCGCCAACTGGGTCATGGGCGATCTCGCCGCACGCCTGAACCGGGCGGAGCTCGACATCGCCGACTCACCGGTCACGCCGGCACAACTGGCCGGCCTGGTCCGGCGCATCGCGGACAACACGATCTCGAACAACATCGCGAAGAAGGTCTTCGACGCGCTGTGGAACGGCGAAGGCGGAACCGGTATCGATGCCGCGGATCGAATCATAGCCGCGCAGGGCCTCAAACAGGTCACCGACAGCGGGGCGATCGAGGCCATCGTCGACGAGGTTCTTGCCGCCAACCAGAAGTCGGTCGACGAATTCCGTGCCGGCAAGGACAAGGCCTTCAACGCGCTGGTCGGACAGGTCATGAAGGCCAGCCGCGGCAAGGCCAATCCAGCCCAGGTCAACGAGATCCTGCGCCGCAAGCTCGAGGACTGAGCCGGCATGCGGTAACGGGGAGGCGGCCGGTGCATGCCGGTCCGTTGAGCGCGATCAATGAAACTGCTTTCCCTTTCATGCATTCTGATCTACTAATATAGATCGTGCCCATCCCACACGGGCAGGAGAATGCAATGCCCGATCTGATTGACATCATCGAAACGCTGGGCGAGGACCGAACCCTCGCGCTCGGCGGATTGTTGATCGGCGCGCTGTTCGGCTTCTTTGCTCAGCGCTCGAAGTTCTGCCTGCGCGCGGCCAGCGTCGAGGTGGCGCGCGGGCAGTTCGGTCCCAAACTCGCGGTGTGGCTGCTCGCGTTTTCGGCCGCGATCGTCGTCACGCAGTTGCTGGCCCTGTCCGGCCAGTTCGACACGGCCAACGTACGTCAGCTGTCGAGCCAGGGCAGCCTGTCGGGTGCGCTGATCGGTGGCCTGCTGTTCGGTTCCGGCATGGTGCTGGCACGCGGCTGTGCCAGCCGGCTGCTGGTGCTCGCCGCGAACGGCAACCTGCGTGCATTGCTGTCCGGACTGATCTTCGCGGTCGCCGCGCAGGCTTCGATGGGCGGTGCGCTCGCCCCGCTGCGCGAGGCGATCGGGTCATGGTGGACCATCGATGGCGGAACCGGGCGGAACCTGCTCGCGGTGGTCGGCATCGGCAACGGCGGCGGCGTGATCTTCGGCCTGGCGTGGCTGCTCGCAGGCGCCTGGTTCGCGCTGCGCAACAGAGTCGCACCATGGGGCTGGATCGGCGGTATCGCCGCCGGTGTCGCGATCGCGGTCGCATGGTGGTTCACGTTCCGGCTGTCGGGCCTGACCTTCGAACCGACGCCGATCAAGAGTCTGTCGTTTACCGGCCCGTCGGCCGACATGTTGATGCGGGTGCTGTCTCCGGTCGGCCAATCGGTCAGTTTCGACACCGGCATGGTGCCAGGCGTGTTCGTCGGATCGTTCATCGCGGGTTGGCTCGCACGCGAGCTGAAGCTCGAGGGCTTTCAGGGCGGGCGCGCGATGCGCCGCTATATCGCCGGAGCGGTGCTGATGGGTTTCGGCGGCATGCTCGCCGGCGGCTGCGCGGTTGGCGCCGGCGTGTCGGGCGCGGCCGTGTTCGCGGTGACCGCGTGGGTCACGCTGTGGAGCATGTGGGCCGGCGCCGCGATCACCGACTGGCTGATCGATCGCCACGTCCACGACCCGGCACCTGTGCCGAACCCGCCGCAGACGGCCGTTGCCGGCCGTGCGGAAGATACGATGCTCACCCATCCGTGACCCCGTGCGCGACCCGCTATAATCGAGCCTTCAGCTCGTGTCCCCTGTGCAGCGAGGAGGTCCCCGATGTGTCAGTTGCTTGGCATGAACTGCAATGTGCCAACCGACATCTGTTTTTCGTTCACCGGCTTCCGGGCGCGCGGCGGGCTGACCGATCATCATCGTGACGGGTGGGGGATCGCGTTCTTCGAAGGACGTGGTGTGCGGATGTTCCTGGACCCACAGTCCAGCATCGAGTCTCCGGTGGCCGAGCTGATTCGCAGCTATGCGATCCGCTCGCTGAACGTCATCGCGCACATCCGGAAGGCGACCCAGGGCGACATCCGACTGGACAACACCCACCCGTTCCAGCGCGAGTTGTGGGGGCGGTACTGGATCTTCGCGCACAATGGCAACCTGATCGACTACCGGCCCAAGCTTAAAGGGCGCTTTCTGCCGGTCGGCAGCACCGACTCCGAGCTCGCTTTCTGCCATCTGCTGCAAAGCCTGGCCGATCGCCATCCGGACGGTCCGCCCGCGCCCGAGCTGCTGCATGCGAGCCTGCGGGAACTGGCGGTGGAGATCGGCGGCCACGGCGAGTTCAACTTTCTGCTGTCCAACGGCGAACGCCTGTTCGCGCACTGCGCGTCGCGGCTGGCCTACATCGTGCGCCAGGCGCCGTTCTCCACTGCGCACCTGTCGGACGAGGACGTCAGTGTCGATTTCGACCAGCTCACCACACCGGCGGATCGGGTCGCGGTGATCGCCACGCTGCCGCTCACCGACAACGAGACCTGGACGGTCATGCCGCCGGGCACGCTGCTGAGCTTTCGCCACGGAGCGCCCGAGCGTCTGGGAGAGGCAGGAACGCTGCCCTTCACCGGACGGTCGGTCACGCTCGGCGCATGAGCGTGAGGCGGCGGCAGGGCCGGAATTCGATCCGCCCCCTTCGCAGCATCATTCCAACAGACTAGACTAGCGGCTTTCGGGTGACTCGAGAGATCGGCGCGAAGCAGGGCGAAAAGCGGGCACATGCCGGGCCGCACGCTCCCGACACGCCCGCAATTGACTGGACCAACCTGAGTATCGCGCGCCATGACCTGCTCCCTGTGCAGCCCTGCGGACGAAAACCTGATCTGGCAGGACGGGCACTGCCGCGTGATCCGCGTGGATGATCCGGTCTATCCGGGTTTCTGTCGCGTGATATGGAAGGATCATGTCGCGGAGATGACCGATCTCGGGATCGAACAGCGGCATCATCTGATGAAGGTGGTCATGGCGACCGAGCAGGCCTTGCGCACGCTGATGCGACCGGACAAGATCAATCTCGCCAGCCTCGGCAACTTCGTCCCGCACCTCCATTGGCATGTGATACCCAGGTTCCGGGATGACACTCATTTTCCGGAAGCGATCTGGAGCAGTCCGCAGCGCGTAGGCGTGATGCGTGATGCGCCGGCCATCGCGCAACTTTGCGAGCAGATCGCCGGGGCGGTCGGGTAATCGGCAAGGACAACAAACAAGAAAGGAGTATCGAGCCCTCATGGACTACCGAAATCCCGCTGAATGCCTGGAACTGATCAAGCGCCTGAACCCGGTCAACGCGGATCAGACGCAACGTGCCCTGGCGGCCATGGTCGAGGGCCTGCTGGATGCCGCACCTGCGGCGAACCAGCACCTCGAGGTGCTCGAGAATGCGCGCATCCCGGTCGATCTGGTGCAGGATCAGCTCGCGCGACGCTATGCGGCCCATCCGCTGCCGCCGGACAGCGCCGAGAACGAAACGCTGCTGCGCGTCGTCGCGCTGTGGAAGCTGCTGGCGCGCTCCTATGCCGAGATCACCCGTCGGGATGCGGCCACCGGCACGCTGGACGACCAGCGTGCCCTGTTGTCGCAGCGCCGAGTGTATTACTCGGGCCTCGCGCTGACCGAGTATTTTCGCGCACATCGCTCACCGCCGGCCGGTGTATGGGCCGAATTGCACGAGAGCTTCACGATGGCCGAGGCGCAGGGCGTGGCCAGCGTGCGGGTCGCGGACCCGCTCAACGAAGTCTGGCGGGCACAGAGCGCGACGGAGTCCTTCATCTCCTTTCTGCTCGTGGATCTGTCGAATCCCTTCGGTCGCGGCGAGCGCGATTTCAACTGGATCTGCCGCTGGGCGCAACGATTCGCACCCTATTGCAGCCTGGTCGCGACCAGCCGCTCCGACGCCGCGGCCAAACCGACCGGATATGCGCTCGACCTCGCCAGCGAAGGCGGACTCAAGCCCGTGTCCGTCCTCGACCCGGACAGCAAGAGTCTGCGTCGCTTCGACGGCAGCCGGCTCGCCGGGCAGATCCAGGCCGTGTTCAAGCAGTTCAAGCAGGGGGTCAAGCCGTCTGCGCTAGGCCTTGGTGAGGATTGCTCGATCGAGGCCAGCGGCAAGCTGCTCGTATCCCTGTACCGCCCCTGGGGACTCGCATCGGTCGGCCGGCGTTTTCCGCGACGGGGCGGACGGGGCCATGTCGAGCTCACCGGGGACTGGCTGGGGATCGGTTTTCATGTCCAGGGCCGACGCTTCGAGCAACCGGGCGGGGCAGCCGTCACGCGCAGCCTGCGCAGCGACATCAATCTGCTGACCTTTGGCGAGCGGGTCACCGAAGCAGACGAACGCAACAGTGGTCAGCATCGCCGACAGGAGGCCCAGCGCCTGGGCTTCGTGTGCGAGTCCTGGACGATGCTGGACCAGTCGGTGAATGGTTTCCGGCTATGCCGAACCGATCATGGCGAGCGCGTGGAGCACCATCAACTGGTCGGAGTGCGTCCGCCTGACGGCGAGCACTTCCTGCTCGGGCAGATCAGCTGGCTTATGTACCGTAACGACGGCGCACTGGTGGGCGGCATCAACATGCTCAACGGCATGCCTAGCGTCGTGGGGGTGCGTCTGGTGGGCGCTCAGCCGGGCATGCATGCCTCGGCTTTTCAGCAGGCTTTCATGCTGCCGGAGACGCCGGCGCTGAAAACGCCGCGCACCCTGGTTCTGCCCGGCGGCTGGTTCAAGCCGCAGCGCGCGCTGGAGATGTTCGACGGCAAGCTGCAGCAGTATCGCTTGCTGGATCTGATCGTGCGGGGTACGAACTTCGATCAGGTCAGCTTCGAGGTATTGCCCACGACCGCCTGAGGCGACTCGCCGGAAAGACGACGCAGAAGCGGCTGCCCTTGCCGGGCGCGCTGTCGATTCGCAGTTCGGCCTGGTGGCGGGACACCACGTGCTTCACGATCGCGAGGCCCAGACCGGTGCCACCGGTCTCACGCGAGCGTCCGCGGTCGACCCGGAAGAAGCGCTCGGTCAGACGTGAGATATGTTTGGGGTCGACTCCGATTCCATTGTCCGAAACGCAGAACTCGCCGCCCTCTTCGGTACTTTTCCAGCCCAGCCTGATCCAGCCGCCTTGCGGCGTGTAGCGCACCGCGTTGCTGGCGAGGTTCGCGAACGCAGAATGAAGTTCCTTCTGACTGCCCAACAGGACGTCACCCTCGTCGCGCGCATCCAGATCGAGCACGAGTTCGTGACGTCCGGCCGACAGCACTTCGGTCTCGTGGTGCACCATGCGCACCAGCTCCAGCACGTCGACGTGTTCTTCCTTGGGCGCCGGGGCACCGGTCTCGAGCGCCGACAGCGCGAGCAGGTCCTCGATCAGGCGCTGCATGCGGCTCGACTGGTCGAGTGCGAGTTTCAGAAAGCGAAGGATGTCCTCACGGTCGAGATCGTCCAGCCCGTCCATGACGGTCTCCACGAAACCCCCGACCACGGTCAGCGGCGTCCTCAGTTCGTGCGACACGTTCGCGATGAAATCGCGGCGCATCGTCTCCAGCTTCTCGATCTGCGTGATGTCGCGCGACACCAGCATGCGCTGATCGCTGCCGAAGGGAACGAGCTGGATCAACAGACGCGTATCCGGGCGACGCGGCGACCAGATCACCAGTGGTTCGTCCTGCCTGGGCGGGTCCAGATAACGCAACAGCTCGCGCTGCCGTGCCAGCCCAGAAAGAGGGCAACCGAGATCACGGGCGTGACTCAGCCCGAAATGCTGCTCTGCCTTCTGGTTGATCCATTCGATGGTGTCCCGGCCGGACAGATAGATGACGCCGTCGGGCATCGCCTGGCTCGCGGTTCGAAACCGCTCAAGCGTCGCGGTGAGCTGGTCCTGCCGGTCACGCAAGGCGCGGATCCGCCGGTCCAGCCCGGACAGCACCGGGGTCCACAGCCCGGTGCCGCCGGGAATCGTCACCAATTGTCCCGCCTCGACCCAACGATGCAGACGGTCGAGATGTCGTGCGTGATGCAGCACCAGCAAAAACATCAGGACTGCGAAGACGGCCATGCCGCTCGTCGGTCCGACAAGGAGCCCGACCAGGGTCGCGATCAGGGCGGCCAGTCCAAGCAGGCGTGCGGTCCCGGCCCATACCGAGCGGTTAACTGGAAATTTGAACAATTTGGATACGCATCGTCGTGCCAGAGCGGATTATCCCACGCACGAAACCGTCACGCGTCCGTATCCACCTGCAGCGAGAATCGATAACCACTGCCCCGTACCGTCTGGATCAGGCGGTCGTGGCCGGTCTGTTCGAGGGCGGAGCGCAGACGCCGGATGTGGACATCGACGGTACGTTCCTCGACGAAGACATGATCGCCCCAGACCTGGTCGAGCAGCTGGGTGCGCGAATGCACGCGCTCCGAATGCGTCATCAGGAAGTGGAGCAGGCGAAACTCGGTCGGACCGAGGGACAGCGCCTGGCCCGCCGCGCTGACCCGATGGGTGCTCGGATCGAGCCGCAACCCGCCGAGGTCCACCGGATCTTCGGTCACCTGCGGCGAGCGCCGGCGCAACACCGCCTTGATTCTCGCGACCAGCTCGCGCGGACTGAAGGGCTTGGTGATGTAATCGTCGGCGCCCGTCTCGAGACCGGTGATCTTGTCCTGCTCTTCGCCACGGGCGGTCAGCATGATGATCGGAATCGTCCGGGTGCGCTCATCGGCACGCAGGCGACGGGCGAATTCCACACCGGACATGCCCGGCAGCATCCAGTCGAGAAGAACGAGGTCGGGCAATGCATCCCTGACCAACCGCTGGGCACTCTCCGCATCGGACACCCTGACCACGTGATGCCCGGCGCGGGTCAGGTTCACCGCAATCAGCTCCTGAATCGCCGGTTCGTCTTCCACAAGCAGAATGTTTGCGGGCATGACATCGCTCCATGTGAGAGTCGCAAGTGTATTTCAGCTAGTTGACGTTTTCATGACAGGTCATCGCGATGCAATGACCCACCGGCCGCGGACGACGCCGTCACGCCGCATACGCAAGCATCGACACGGCCCGGGGGCGACGCCGAGGGTTACGGACCGCTCATGCCGCGGCCCGACGCCCGAGGTGATTCAGGTATGATTGTCCCTGTCGTTCATACACAGAGAACTCGAGCGAAATCATGGCAGGACTGGATCAGAATACGCCGCAGCCGACCGGGATCACGTTGCACCGCAAGTCGCGCCTGCTCGAAATCGCATTCAACGACGGCAGCACATTTTCGTTGCCGTTCGAATATCTGCGGGTTTTTTCGCCGTCGGCCGAGGTGCGGGGCCATGGCCCCGGGCAGGAAGTCCTGCAACTGGGCAAGCGCGACGTGCTGATCGCCGAACTGGACCCGGTCGGAAACTATGCGATCCGCCCGGTGTTCTCGGACGGACACGACACCGGTCTGTACTCCTGGGACTATCTCTATATGCTCGGCAAGGAGCATGAACACTTGTGGCAGGAGTATCTGCAGCGTCTCCAACAGGCTGGCGGTTCGCGCGATCCGGCGCTGGTACCGCCCCCGGCGCCCAAGGGCGGCGGCTGCGGAAAGCACTGAGCATGACCGACAAGAACACCCACTTCGGTTTCCAGACGGTCGCCGAGGACGAGAAACACAAGAAGGTGGCCGAAGTGTTCTCTTCGGTTGCGCAACGTTACGACGTGATGAACGATCTGATGTCGTTCGGCCTGCACCGCGTGTGGAAGGCCTTCACGATCCAGATCTCGGGCGTCGGCAAGGGCGATCGCGTCCTGGACGTGGCCGGCGGCACGGCCGACCTTTCGCTGGCGTTCGCGAAACGGGTCGGTTCCGAGGGGCAAGTGTGGCTGACCGACATCAATCACGCGATGCTGTCGCGTGGGCGGGATCGCCTGGTCGATCACGGCTTCGTGTCGCCGGTCGCGCAATGCGACGCCGAGAAGCTGCCGTTTCCGAGCAACTGGTTCGACTGCGTGACCGTGGCTTTCGGCCTTCGCAACATGACGCACAAGGACATGGCGCTGGCCGAAATGATGCGCGTGCTGCGCCCGGGTGGCCGTCTGCTGGTACTCGAGTTCTCCAAGGTCTGGGCGCCGCTGTCGCCTGCCTACGATTTCTACTCGTTCAAGATCCTGCCCTGGCTGGGTTCCCGGGTCGCCAAGGATGCCGACAGCTACCGTTACCTGGCAGAATCGATCCGCATGCACCCGTCGCAGGAAGAACTGAAGGCGCTGATGGAACGAGTCGGCCTCAAACGGGTCGATTACTTCAACATGACAGGCGGTGTCGTCTGCCTGCATCGCGGCTACAAGTTCTGATCGCAACACGGTCTGCGCAAGCGGATCTGGTGTCCGCCGACCGGGTCGCGACCATCCACAAGGAGAATCTCGCATCATGAAACATCTGCTGCTCAGCCTCATCGTCGCCGTCTTAACGCTTGGCACGGTCATTCCCGAAGCCGAGGCCCGTCGACTGGGCGGTGGTGGCAGCTTTGGCATGCAACGTCAGGCCACGCCTGCGCCCGCACCCCGTCAACCCGCCACGCAACCGGCCGCACGCCCGGCCCAACAGCCGGCCACGGCGGGCAACCGTTCCTGGATGGGCCCGGTTGCCGGTCTGGCGGCCGGCCTCGGCCTGGCGGCGCTGTTTGCGCATCTCGGACTGGGCGAGGAGTTCGGTTCGCTGTTGTTGCTAGCCTTGTTCATCTTCGGCGCCGTCATGTTGTTCCGCATGCTGTCCCGACGCGCGCAGGGCGCGCAGGGCGTCCAGCGCATGCAGTACGCCACGGCGACCGCATCGTCGGGCAACGGTGCTACGAGTCAGCGTACGGCCTTCGACACGACTCCAGTAAGTCATGTGTCTTCGCCGGTTGCGAGCGCGCATCCCGACTTCGATGCCGAGGGCTTCGCACGTCAGGCCAAACTGAACTTCATTCGCCTGCAGGCCGCGCATGACGAAGCCAATCTGGACGATATCCGCCAGTTCACGACGCCCGAGATGTTCGCCGAGATCCGCCTGCAGCTGACCGAGCACCACAGGCCCGGCCAGCGCACCGATGTGGTGGATCTCAACGCCGACGTGATTGAGGTCGTTGAAGAGGACGATCGCTACATCGTCAGCGTTCGCTTCAACGGGCTGATCCGTGAGGACCGCGACACCACCCCTGCTGTCTTCGATGAGGTTTGGCATCTGACCAAGTCCAGGAAGGACGACCGCGGCTGGCTCATCGCAGGTATCCAGCAGATCGCCTGAGCGCCGCATTCGCTGATTTACCCACGGACATTGACGATGGAGTGGACCTCATCGGGGGTCGCCCGGGTCATCAATCATCTGCTCGGGCGCGCCCCATGGGCGCGCGAGCGTCTGATGCCATACGCAGGCAGCTCGCTGTGCTGCCGGATCTCGCCCATTGAGCTGGTTTTCCACATCGAGGCCGATGGCTACCTGGCGGCGGGCCGGAGCGAGGACGCCGCCCGGCCGGCTGATGTCACGATCACGGTACCGCTCGCACAGCTTCCCGGCGCGCTGGTCGGAGACGCCGACAAGCTGATGGCGGCGGTCAATCTTCAGGGCAATGCCGAACTGGCCGATTCGATCGGCTTCGTGTTCCGGAACCTGGAGTGGGATGCAGAGGAGGATTTGTCGCGCGTGCTGGGCGACATTCCTGCACGCCGGCTGGCCGAGACCGCGAGGGCGATGCGACGGACCCATCAGCGCGCCTTGTCGTCTCTCGGCGGCAATCTCGGGGAGTATTTCGCGGAGGAACAGAGCATGCTCGTCACGCACGGCGCGCTGCATGTCTTCACGGACGACGTCCGGGCGCTCCGGGACGATCTGGCGCGTCTCGAGAAGCGTGTCGAACGCAGCCGACGGGCGAAAGGACCGGAGCGCGGCTTACCCAAGCTTAGATAGCCCGGACCGGTTCCCTATAGCTTCGCCGGACCAGCCCCTCGGCCCTGCACGCATGTTGCGCAGGTGAAAAAAAAGCATCCAGAACGGATGCTTTTTTCGATCGGGCGGGAAACCCCGCTCAGTGACCGCGCTTGCGTAGCCGCTGAATCGCCGAAATCTGGGCCATCGCCTCGGCCAGCTCTGCTTGCGCCTTCGCGTAGTCGACCTTGGCACTCTGGTTCGACAGCGCCTCCTCGGCCAGCTTCTTCGCCTCGATCGCCTTAGCCTCGTCAAGGTCCGAGCCACGAATCGCCGTGTCGGCCAATACGGTCACGAGACCGGGCTGCACTTCCAGGATGCCGCCGGCAACGAATATCAACTCTTCTTCAGCCTGGTTCTGTACCTTGATTCGGACTGCGCCGGGCTTGATTCGGGTCATCAGAGGCATGTGTCCCGGCAGAATCCCGAGCTCACCGGCTTCTCCCGGCAAGGCGACGAATTCGGCCAGTCCGGAGAAGATCTGCTCTTCCGCGCTGACGACGTCAACATGAACCGTCATTGCCATAGTGTTGTCCTTGTGGTGACCACGCGCCAGCAAACCGCCGACGCGTGGGTTGCCCTATCAGAGCTTCTTGGCCTTCTCGATCGCCTCTTCGATGCCACCGACCATGTAGAACGCCTGTTCGGGCATATGGTCGCACTCACCGTCTACGATCATCTTGAACCCCGCGATCGTGTCCTTCAGCGACACATACTTGCCCGGCGAGCCCGTGAAGACCTCGGCGACGTGGAAGGGCTGGGACAGGAAACGCTGGATCTTGCGCGCACGACCGACCGCCAGTTTGTCGTCCGGGGACAGTTCGTCCATACCCAGAATCGCAATGATGTCGCGCAGTTCCTTGTACTTCTGCAAGGTCTGCTGCACTGCCCGTGCCACGCTGTAGTGCTCTTCACCCACGACCAACGGGTCCAGCTGACGTGACGTCGAATCGAGCGGATCGACGGCCGGGTAGATACCCAGCGCAGCGATGTCGCGCGACAACACGACGGTGGAGTCTAGGTGCAGGAAGGTGGTTGCCGGCGACGGGTCGGTCAAGTCATCCGCTGGCACATAGACGGCCTGGATGGACGTGATCGATCCGACCTTGGTTGAGGTGATCCGCTCCTGCAGGCGACCCATCTCGTCGGCCAGCGTCGGCTGGTAGCCGACCGCGGAAGGCATACGACCGAGCAGCGCCGACACTTCGGTACCGGCCAGTGTGTAGCGATAGATGTTATCGACGAAGAACAGGATGTCACGGCCATCGTCGCGGAAGCGCTCGGCCATGGTCAGACCGGTGAGCGCGACGCGCAGACGGTTGCCCGGGGGCTCGTTCATCTGACCGAACACCATCGCAACCTTGTCGAGAACGTTGGAGTCCTTCATCTCGTGGTAGAAGTCGTTGCCCTCGCGGGTACGCTCGCCCACACCGGCGAAGACCGACAGGCCCGAGTGCTGTTTCGCGATGTTGTTGATCAGCTCCATCATGTTAACGGTCTTGCCGACGCCCGCACCACCGAACAGACCGACCTTGCCGCCCTTGGCGAACGGACAGATCAGATCGATGACCTTGATGCCGGTCTCGAGCAGTTCGACCGACGGCGACAGCTCGTCGAACTTCGGTGCCTTCGCGTGAATCGGGCGAAGCTCGTCCGAGTCGATCGGGCCAGCCTCGTCGATCGGACGGCCGAGCACGTCCATGATGCGTCCCAGCGTGCCGGGACCGACCGGTACGGAAATCGGCGAGCCGGAGTCGACCACCTTCATGCCGCGCCGCAGACCATCGGTCGAACCCATCGCAATCGTGCGCACCACACCGTCACCGATCTGCTGCTGCACTTCGAAGGTCAGACCCACTTCGGCAAAGGGGCTGCTCGTGTCGTCGAGGCGCAGCGCGTAAAACACTTTCGGCATCGAATCGCGCGGGAACTGAATATCCACCACAGCGCCGATACACTGAACGATCGTACCAGTACTCATCGTCGTTTCCTTAAATCAAAAATCGTTAGACCGCCGCGGCACCGCCGACGATTTCGGACAATTCCTTCGTGATTGCGGCCTGGCGGGTCTTGTTGTAGACCAGCTGAAGCTCGCCAATCACGTTCTTTGCGTTGTCCGACGCCGCCTTCATGGCCACCATGCGCGCGCTCTGCTCCGAAGCGAGGTTCTCGGCCACCGCATGATAGACCAGCGCCTCGACGTAACGCAGCAGCATCTCGTCGATCACCACCTTCGGATCCGGCTCGTAGAGGTAGTCCCACGAACTGTCAGGCGTACCCAGCTGCTCGCCGGTCAGCGGCAACAGTTGCTCGAGCACAGGCTCCTGCTTCATCGTGTTGATGAACTGGGTGTACGCGATGTAGACCGCGTCGAGCTCGCCGTTCTGAAACGCGTCGAGCATGACCTTCACCGGACCGATCAGCTTCTCGAGATGCGGCGTATCACCCAGCTGAACGGCATGCGAAACCACCTTTGCGCCGATCCGCTGCATGAATCCGAGACCCTTGTTACCGATGCAGCTTGCATGGATCTCGGTGGTTCCAGCCGCCTCCCACTCCTTCATCGCCGTGATCGCGATACGCTGGATGTTGGTATTGAGACCACCGCACAGGCCCTTGTCGGTCGTCACCAGAATCAGGCCGACACGCTTGTTCTCGGTCGTCTGGACCAGGAAGGGATGCTTGTAGTCGGTGACATTGGCCCGTGACAGATTCGCGGCGAGTCGGCGGATCTTCTCGGCGTACGGACGGGCGGACCGCATCCTTTCCTGCGCCTTGCGCATTTTGGATGCGGCCACCATCTCCATGGCCTTGGTGATCTTGCGCGTGTTCTGAACGCTCTTGATCTTGGTTCGGATTTCCTTACCGCTTGCCATATTCCGTCTCCGTCAGCGCGCTCAGGACCAGGTCTTCTTGAACTCGGCGATCGCGCCGGCCAGTTCAGCTTCGCCGTCCGCGTCCAGGTCGCGCTTGTCGAGAATCTTGGCGACGAGCGCCGCGTGATGACCCTTGACGTGCTCGATCAGTGCGTGTTCGCACGGGAGCAGGCGTGCGACCTCGACGTCGTCGAAATGCCCGTTGTTCACCGCGTACAGCACGACTGCCATTTCGGCGATCGACATCGGCGAGTATTGCGCCTGCTTCATCAGTTCGGTCACACGGCGACCGCGCTCGAGCTGCTTGCGGGTCGCAGCATCGAGATCCGAAGCGAACTGGGCAAACGCGGCGAGTTCGCGGTACTGCGCGAGGTCGGTACGAATACCGCCGGACAGCTTCTTGATGACCTTGGTCTGAGCCGCACCACCGACGCGTGACACCGAGATACCCGCGTTGATCGCAGGACGGATACCTGCGTTGAAAAGGTCGGTCTCGAGGAAGATCTGACCGTCGGTGATCGAGATCACGTTGGTCGGGACGAATGCGGACACGTCGCCGGCCTGAGTTTCGATGACCGGCAGCGCGGTCAGGGAACCGGTCTTGCCAGTGACTTCGCCGTTGGTGAACTTTTCGACGTAGCCGGCGTTCACGCGTGCGGCGCGCTCGAGCAGACGGGAGTGCAGATAGAACACGTCGCCCGGGTAGGCCTCACGACCTGGCGGACGGCGCAGCAGCAGCGAGATCTGGCGATAGGCCCAGGCCTGCTTGGTCAGATCGTCATAGACGATCAGCGCATCCTGGCCGCGATCGCGGAAGTATTCGCCCATGGTGCAACCGGCATAGGCTGCCAGATACTGCATCGCCGCGGACTCGGAGGCCGAAGCCGCGACGACGACGGTGTATTCCATCGCGCCGTGCTCTTCCAGCTTGCGGTAAACGTTGTTGATGGTCGAGGCCTTCTGACCGATCGCAACGTAGACGCAGAACATGTTCTGGCCTTTCTGGTTGATGATCGTATCGACCGCAACCGCGGTCTTGCCGGTCTGGCGGTCACCGATGATCAACTCGCGCTGACCGCGGCCGATCGGCACCATCGAATCGACCGCCTTCAGGCCCGTCTGAACCGGCTCCGAAACCGACTGGCGCGCGATGACGCCCGGCGCGACCTTTTCGATCTTGTCGGTCATCTTCGCGTTAATCGGCCCCTTGCCGTCGATCGGCTGGCCCAACGCGTCGACGACGCGGCCGAGGAGCTCGGGACCCACCGGCACTTCCAGAATGCGTCCGGTAGTCTTGACCGTCGCACCCTCGGTGATGTGCTCGTAGTCGCCGAGCACCACGACACCGACCGAGTCACGCTCGAGGTTGAGCGCGAGCCCGAACGTGTTTCCGGGGAACTCCAGCATTTCGCCCTGCATCACGTCCGCAAGGCCATGTACGCGACAGATGCCGTCAGTAACCGATACTACCGTGCCTTCATTGCGCGACGCGGCGGTAAGCTGCAGGTTCTGGATCCGGCTCTTAATCAGGTCACTGATTTCAGAGGGGTTGAGTTGCATGTATATATGCTCCTAGTTCTTAAGCGCAGCGGCCATGTTCGCGAGCTTGCCGCGTACCGAGGCATCGATCACTTCGTCGCCGATCGCAATCCGGACCCCGCCGATGAGCTCGGGATCGAGGCGTACTTGCACGTTCAGCTTGGCCTTGAAACGTGCCTCAAGGTCGGCCTGCAGCTTTGCCAGACTTGCGTCGTCAATCGGAAATGCGGAGGTGATGTCTGCCTCCTTGACACCTTCATGTCCGTTCTTCATCGAAACGAACAGGTCACGGATCTCGGGAAGCACTGTGAGGCGTTCATTCTCGACGAGAAGGCGAACGAAGTTCTGCATGTCAGGGTCGAGTACCGGCCCCGCCACTTCGACGATCAGGCCATGGACCTGGTCGTCGCTGAGTTGCGGATCGGATATGCATTGCTTCATTGCCGGATCGATGATGATCGCAGCCAGACGTTCGAGTGCTTCCGACCAAGGCCCCAGCGCACCGGCCCCTTTAGCCAGCTCGAAGGCGGCATCGGCATAGGGGCGCGCGATGGTGACGTTCTCGGCCATGACTTATTGCAGTTCCTGTTTCAGGTTGGCAAGCAGATCGCCGTGGACCTTCGCATCGATCTCACGGCGCAGGATTCGCTCTGCGCCAGCGACGGCAAGGTTGGCGACCTGATCTCGGATCTCTTCCCGCGCACGCTGGGCAGCGGAGGCAGCCTCTCCCTCGGCCGCTTCGCGGGCTTGGGCGATGATGCGGTTGGCTTCGGACCGCGCGTCATCCAGAATCTTGGCAGCCTGCTTCTCGGCTATGCCACGCACATCACCCGCAGATTCGCGGGCCTTGCGTAATTCTTCGACGACCTTCTTCTCGGCAAGCGCGAGATCGGCCTTGGCCTTGTCCGCAGCTGCCAGCCCGTCGGCGATCTTGCCCGCACGCTCATCGAGTGCCTTCATGATCGGCGGCCACACGAATTTCATCGTGAACCAGCCGAGAATGAAGAACACAACGATCTGGGCTATCAGGGTTGCGTTCAAATTCACTGTTCTGGGCCCTCGGTTGAGTTTAAGGGAGGACCGATCAGACGACGAACGGGTTGGCGAAGGCGAACATCATCGCGATACCGACACCGATCAGGAACGCGGCGTCGATCAGGCCGGCCAGCAGGAACATCTTGGTCTGCAGCGCGTTCATCAGCTCAGGCTGACGAGCGGATGCTTCGAGGTACTTGGAGCCCATGATACCGATACCGATACAGGCACCGATGGCGCCCAGACCAATGATCAGACCAGCAGCCAGCGCGACAAAACCCAGGGTAAGTTCCATGACAACTCCTTCAAGTAAAGGTGACTAAAGTGACGACTCGGGATGATACAGAAATCAATGGCCTTCGTGCGCCTGACCGACATAGACCAGCGTCAGCATCATGAAGATGAATGCCTGAAGCACGATGATCAGGATGTGGAAGATCGCCCAGATCGAACCGGCAATCAGATGTCCGAAAAACCCGAGCACGGTCGCCGTCCCGCCGAGTAGCGCGATCAGCACGAACAGCAACTCCCCGGCGAACAGGTTGCCGAACAGACGCAGGCCGTGCGATACGGTCTTGGCGAGGAACTCGATCATCTGCATGACGAAGTTCACCGGCCACAGCACCGGATGCGCACCGAACGGCGCCGTGAAGAGTTCGTGCACCCAGCCACTCAAACCCTTGATCTTGATGTTGTAATAGACGCACATCAGAAAGACCGAGATCGACATGCCAAGCGGGACATTGATGTCGGCAGTGGGCACGACGCGCATGTAGGCGTGACCCGGGTCGATTCCGACTGCGGTCAGGCCGCCCGCCCAGAGCGTCGGGATCAGATCGACCGGCAGCAGATCCATCACGTTCATCAGGAAGACCCAGATGAACACGGTCAGCGCCAGAGGTGCAACGAATTTTCGGGACTCGGCGCTATGGATGATGCCCTTGGCCTGGTCATTGACCATTTCGACCAGCAACTCGATGAAGCCCTGGAAGCGCCCGGGCACGCCGGATGTCGCGCTGCGCCCGACCCGCCACAGCATGTAGACGGTCAGGACGCCCAGACCGAAACCCCAGAAGACCGAGTCGAGGTTTATGTAACCCCAATTGACGATGTCTTCCTGAGCATGACCGGTCTGATTCAGGTTGGTCAAGTGGTGTACTACGTACTCGGAAGCGGTGGGAGCGTGCCCTGTAGCCATGGTTATGTCTTCACCAAAAATGCAAACAAATTCGCCTTAAGTGCCAGAATCAGGCCGACGAACAGACCCCCCCAGTGAAGGTCGTCATAGACTGCCCGAATCAACACCAACAATCCCACTATCGCCGCGATCTTCACGAACTCGCCGACGATGAACACAGTCGCCGCGGGCGACCCGCCCTTGACCGCGGCCAGCCGGAGCCGAAACGCAAACAGTGCGTTTGGCACCGCACAGGCCAGGCCGGCCAGGCCAGCGGACGCGGCCCCATGCAACCCGAAAAAAACGGCCGATATGGCCGTTGCTACGAGTGTTGCGCCGAACTGCAGGAGTACCATTTTGAACATCGGTTCATTGGCGCCCTGCGGGGGTGATGCGCCGCCTGCCTTGAAAAATTGTCGCAATGTTAGGGCTTAACCAGGACAAAGTCAAACCGGTTTTGCAGTGCACCATAAAATTTCGAGCCAGTCCTGGATCTTATACATGTTTCGTCTGAAGATGAGTTCATCATGCTCTAATTTATCGCCGGTCGTGTCCGCAAATGCGCGCTTCGGCGGGCGCGACAAGCACCGCCGAAGCGCGACCGGAACCCGTCGATGATCAAGACCCACAAGGCTGGCAGACCCGAGATCTTTGGCTGGTGCATGTTCGATTTCGCGAACCAGGCCTACACGCTGCTGATCGTGACCGTGATCTTCGGCGACCTCTACAGCCGCGTCATCGTGGCCGATGCACCGGATTACCGTCTCGGCAACCTGCTGTGGAGCCTGTCGCTGTGCCTGAGCTATCTGCTGGTGGTCGTCAGCGCCCCGCTGCTCGGGGCGATCATGGACTACGCGCAGGCCAAGAAGCGCATGCTGTTCATCAGCTATCTGCTCACGGTCGCGAGCACGAGTCTGCTGTACTTCGTCGCGCCCGGTTTCATCTGGCTCGGCTTCGTGCTGATCGTCATATCGAACACCGCGTACTCGGTCGGCGAATCCTTCATCGCGAGCTTCCTGCCTTCTCTCGGCGATCCGGACGAACTGGGCAAGATCTCCGGGCTGGGCTGGGCGCTCGGCTATGCGGGCGGACTGGTCGCAGCCGGATTCGCGCTGCTGTTCCTGGGCGAGGTGAGTGCCGACAACTTCGAGCGCATCCGCTGGGTGGGTCCGTTCGCGGCGGTTTTCTTCCTGCTGGCCGCCATCCCGACCTTCGTTTGGGTGCGCGAACCGGCAATCGGACGCCGGCGCGCGCTGGACCCGAGCTTCGTCCGGGAGGGTTATGGACGACTGCGGTCGACACTCCGGTCGATCTCGCGTTTTCCGGACCTCAGTCGCCTGTTCCTGTCCATCCTGTTCGCGATGGCGGGCGTATATGTGATCGTTGCGTTCTCGTTCATTTATGGCGCACAGGTCATCGGCTGGAGCGAGGCGACACGCAACCTGATGTTCATCGTGGTCCAGATCACCGCGCTGCTCGGAGCACTGGTTTTCGGCTGGATGCAGGGGCGATGGGGCGGGCGCAGGACCTACGCGCTGACGCTGCTGCTGTGGATCGCCGCCATCCTTGCGATCTTCTTCGTGCGCGAACTGACCGGCTGGCTGGAGCGAGCGCTCGGCATCGCACTGTCGGTCGAACAGATGTTCCTGTTCGCGGGGCTGCTCTCGGGACTCAGCCTGGGATCCAGCCAATCGGTCGGACGCGCGCTGGTCGGCGCGTTCTCACCGGAGAACCGCGCCGCCGAACTGTTCGGTTTCTGGGGGATGTTCTCCAAGCTCGCGGCCATCTTCGGCCTGTTCGGCGTCGGGCTGTTGCAGTACGCGCTGGGCCTGGAGGGCGCGGTGCTGTTCTGCATCGTGCTGTTCGCGGCCGCACTGATTCCGCTCGCCGGCATCGACGAGGCACGCGGACGCGCTGCGGCGGTAGCCGCATCGTCGAGCGACGACTGAGCGCCGCTCAGCGCAGGCGGCTCAACAGGCCATCGAGCTGGTCCAGGTCGCTGAAGCGGATGCTGAGCTCACCGGCACCCTTGCGATTGGCTTTGATTCTGACCGTGGCCCCGAGCGCGTCCGCGATCTCCTCCTGCAGACGCATCAGATCGCGATCCGGTTCGCTGCGGCCCTTGGCCGCCCTCGGGTTGAGCAGCTTGTGCACCAGCCGTTCGGTATCCCGCACCGAAAATCCGCGGGCGGCCACCTGATTGGCGACCTGGATCTGACTGGCCGGATCGAGCGGCAACAGTGCCCGCGCATGCCCCATGTCGATATCCCCCGCCATCAGCAGTTCCTGCACCTGACCGGCGAGGTTGAGCAGGCGCAGCAGATTGGACGCCGCCGGGCGCGACCGACCCACCGCGTCGGCCGCCTGCTGATGGGTCATGCCGAACTCATCGATCAGACGCTGGATGCCGCCGGCCTCTTCGAGCGGATTCAGGTTCTCCCGCTGGATGTTCTCGATCAGCGACATCGCCAGTGCAGCCTCGTCCGGAATCTCGCGGACCAGACATGGCACGTCGTCGAGCTCGGCGAGCTGTGCGGCCCGCCAGCGACGTTCGCCGGCGATGATCTCGAAACGGTCGTTCCCGACCGGGCGCACCAGGACAGGTTGCATGACCCCCTGCGCCTTGATCGAAGCGGCCAGCTCCTCGAGCGAACCGGGGTCCATGCGCGTGCGGGGCTGGTACTTGCCGGGTTGCAGGCAATCCAGCGCGAGCGTCTGGAGCTGGCCCTTCTCGACTTCATCGTCACGGTCGCCGGCGAGCAGCGCATCCAGGCCGCGACCGAGGCCCTTGAGTTTGGGTGGTGTCATGGCGGGTCTCGTGTTTCGCGTGTTCACAACTTTTTCATGCGTTCGATCATCTCTTCGGCAAAAGCCATGTACGCCTGCGCACCCTTCGCGTTGCGGTCGAAGACAACGCCGGGCATGCCATGGCTGGGCGCCTCGGCGAGCCGGACGTTACGCGGCACGATCGCGCGGAACACCTTGTCGCCGAAATGACTCTCGAGCTGGGCGGAGACCTGCTGCTGCAGCGTCATGCGCGCATCGAACATGACCCGTAGCAGGCCGATGATCTTGAGATCCCGATTGAGGTTGGCATGCACCTTCTTGATCGTGTTGACCAGATCGGACAGGCCCTCAAGCGCGTAGTACTCGCATTGCATCGGGATGATGACACCATGCGCGGCGCACAGGCCGTTCAGTGTCAGCATCGACAGCGACGGTGGGCAATCGATGAGCACGAAGTCGTAGTCGTCCGCATGCGACCTCAGCGCATGCTTCAGGCGATGTTCGCGCTGGTCCAGTGTCACCAGCTCGACCTCGGCACCGGCCAGATCACGGTTCGCCGGCAGCACGTCGAAGCCCCCGGTGGGCGATGTTGCGCGCACGTTTTCAAGATCGGCCAGGCCGACCAGCAGATGATAGACCGAGCGCCGCACGTCGCGCTTGTCGATGCCGCTGCCCATGGTCGCATTGCCCTGCGGGTCGAGATCCACCAGCAATGTGCGCTGCCCCGCCTCGTGCAGCGCGGCAGCGAGGTTGACGCAGGTCGTGGTCTTGCCCACGCCCCCTTTCTGGTTGGCAATGCAGAAGATACGGGCCATCAGATGGAATCCAGAATCAGCAGATGTCGCTCGGCATCGAGGCCCGGCACTGCGAGCGGATGGACTTCGGCCACGCGCACGTTCGCGGGCAGGCGGGCGATTTCGGCCTCAGGATACACGCCTTTCATCGCGAGAAATCGGCCACCCGGCCTCAGCAGCCCCGAGGTCAGCCGGACGAAATCGGCGAGTTCGGAGAAGGCACGCGAAATCACCGCGTCAAAAAGCGGATCGGGACGCAGGTTCTCGACCCGCGCGTTGACCACGTCGAAGTTGCGCAGCTCCAGTTCGATACGTGCCTGCTGCTGGAAGCTGGCCTTCTTGCTGACCGCTTCGATCGAGGTCACCGCAAGATCGGGACGTACGATCGCCAGCGGGATGCCCGGCAAGCCACCGCCCGAACCCACATCGGCCATCCGTGCGTGCCGCGCGACGAAAGGCGCCACCGCCAGCGAATCGAGCAGGTGATGGGTGATCATCTGCGCAGGATCCCGGATCGAGGTGAGGTTGTAGACGCGGTTCCATTTCAGCAGCAGCGCAGCAAACGCGATCAGGCGCTGGCGGTCGGCCACGGACGGCGTCAGTCCGAGCGCCAGCAGCCCCTGCTCGAGCACGGCCTCGTTCATGCGGATTTCTTGTCGGCCGGGGTTCCGAGCGTGCGCATCATCTCGTAGCGCTTGAGCCACACCAGCAGCAGGGACACCGCCGCCGGGGTCACGCCCTGGATGCGACCGGCCTGGCCGATGGTCTCGGGTTTATGCAGATTGAGCTTCTGCTGCACTTCGCGCGACAGGCCACGCACCTCGGCGTAATCGAAGTCGGGCGGCAACGGGGTGCCCTCGGCCTGCAGCTGGCGTGCGACTTCGTCCTGCTGGCGATCGATGTAGCCCTGGTATTTGGCGGCGATCTCGATCTGCTCGATGACCTGCGGATCGGTCGCCGGGTCGTCCGGCGCGCCGGGCAGCGTCATCAGGTCGGCATAGGTGGTGCCGGGACGGCGCAACAGGTCGAAATGGCGATACTCGCGCTCCAGCGCCTTGCCGAACAGGCGCTCGGCGTCGGCCGCGGCGATCCGCTCGGGATGCGCCCAGGTCGCGCGCAGCCGCGCGGTCTCACGCTCGATCGCGTCACGCTTGGCGCAGAAGGCCGCCCAGCGTTCGTCGTCCACGAGGCCGAGTTCGCGCCCCTTCTCGGTCAGCCTCAGGTCGGCGTTGTCCTCGCGCAGCTGCAGCCGATACTCGGCGCGCGACGTGAACATGCGGTAGGGTTCGGACACGCCACGGGTGATCAGGTCATCGACCAGAACGCCCACATAGGCCTCGTCCCGACGCGGGCACCAGGGGCCGCGTTGTTGGGCCTGCAGGGCCGCGTTGGCGCCGGCGAGCAGGCCCTGCGCCGCGGCCTCCTCGTAGCCGGTCGTGCCGTTGATCTGTCCGGCGAAGAAAAGGCCGTGAAAGGTCTTGGTCTCGAGTGATGACTTCAGATTGCGCGGGTCGAAATAGTCGTACTCGATCGCATAGCCGGGGCGCAGGATATGCGCCTGCTCCAGGCCGCGGATCGACCGCACCACCGCGAGCTGAACGTCGAACGGCAGCGAAGTCGAGATCCCGTTGGGGTAGATTTCGTGCGTGTCCAGCCCTTCCGGTTCGAGGAAGATGTTGTGGCTGGTCTTGTCGGCGAAGCGGTGGATCTTGTCCTCGATCGACGGGCAGTAGCGCGGGCCGACACCCTCGATGACGCCGGAGTACATCGGCGAGCGGTCGAGGTTGTTGCGGATGATGTCGTGCGTGCCCTCGTTGGTGTGCGTGATCCAGCACGGCAACTGACGAGGATGCTGGCTGGCCGAGCCGAGGAAGCTGAACACCGGAACGGGGTCGTCGCCCGGCTGCACCTGCATCACCGAGAAATCGACGCTGCGCCCGTCGATGCGTGGCGGCGTACCGGTCTTCAGCCGCCCCTGCGGCAGCGCCAGTTCCTTCAGACGACGGCCGAGCGAGATGGCGGGCGGATCGCCGGCGCGACCGGCCGAATAATTGTCCAGACCGACATGGATCAGACCGTTCAGGAAGGTCCCGGCGGTCAACACCACGGTGGGCGCCTCGAAGCGGATACCGAGCTGCGTGACCACCCCGGTCACCCGGTCGGCATGAACCGTGATGTCGTCCACCGCCTGCTGGAAAAGCGTCAGGTTCGGCTGGTTCTCCAGGCGTCGGCGGATCGCGGCGCGATACATGACCCGATCGGCCTGCGCCCGCGTGGCGCGCACCGCCGGACCCTTTGACGCATTCAGGATCCGGAACTGGATGCCGGCCTCGTCAGTGGCCGCGGCCATCGCACCGCCCAGCGCATCGACTTCCTTGACCAGATGGCCCTTGCCGATCCCGCCGATCGACGGATTGCAGCTCATTGCACCGAGTGTCTCGATGTTGTGGGTGAGCAGCAGCGTGTTCGCACCCATGCGCGCAGCCGCCAGCGCAGCCTCGGTGCCGGCATGGCCGCCGCCGACGACGATGACATCGAAACGGGTGGGATAGAGCATGGCGCACCCCGGCATGGATGAATCTGGAAGGGCTAGGATTCTACGCTGTTGCGCTGCAAAAGCCTAGCGTTTCTCAGCGTGTTTCACGAAAAAATTCCTTTCAAACAGTTACTTGCCATGCAGGTAGCGGGTGAAACGGTGACATGGACGAGGCCGCCGTCGAGCACGCCGTGCCGCCGGTCAGCCGCGCCCCTTGCCACCCCGCCAGATCGACACGAGCACCGCGATTCCCCCGATCACGGCGGCCACGAAACCAAGAATCGCAAACAAGGGCGTGCCGGACGACGCATCTCCGGCGACCGTCATCACGATCGACGACCCGATGATCAGCGCAGCGGTGACGATGCCCAGCGTCAAGCGGCTGAAGGCCCGATCGATCTGGTCGCCGAACTGCTTGAGCGGCACCACATCGACCTGCACCCGGAAGCTGCCGCGCCTCACCATGCGCAGCACTCGAACCAGATCCCGGGGCAATCCGGTGATCAGTTCGAACGCACCGAGCGTCGATCGCCAGCCGCGCCGGGCCAGTGCCTCGGGCGAGTGATGAGCCAGGATACAGCGCTTCAGGAAGGGCCCCGCGACACTCGACATCTCAAAGTCCGGATCCAGCTGCCGGCCCATGCCTTCCAGCGTGACGAAGGCCTTGATCAGCAGCGTCAGGTCGGGCGGTAGCGACAACGCATGCTCGCGCATGATCGCCATCAGATCGGACAGCATCATGCCGAGATTGAGCGACTTCAGCGGAACCCCGTGATACTGATCGATGAAGGCGTCGATCTCGCCGTGCAGGGCGCTGGCATCCGGATCGCTGCCGGAACCCCATTCCAGAAGCACTTCGGCGGCCGCCTCGGCATCGCGACTGACCAGGCCATCGAGCAGCAGCGCGACCTCATAGCGACGCGCCTCCGTCAGACGCCCGACCATGCCGAAATCGACGAAAGCGATGCGGTTGCCGGGCAGGTAGAAGACGTTTCCCGGGTGAGGATCGGCATGAAAGAATCCGTCCTCCAGCATCATCTTCAGCACCGCCTCGGCGCCACGCCGCGCAAGCAGGCGGCGATCGAGGCCTGCGTCATCGAGCGCAGCGAGGCGTCGCCCCGGAATGCCGTCTATGAAATCCTGGACGTTGAGCCGCTCGCAGGTCCATTGCCAGTGGATGCGGGGAACGACGATGTCGTCACGACCGGCGAAGCTGGCTGCGATCCGCTCGGCGCTGCGACATTCCGCGGCGAAGTCCATCTCGCGGCGCAGCGACAGCGTCAGCTGCCTGACGATCTCGCGCAGGCGGTAGCGATGCAGGTCGGGTGCCTCGGTCTCGAAGATCTCGGCGAGACGGGCAAGCAGTCTAAGGTCGGCCTGGACGACCGGCCAGATATCCGGACGGCGCACCTTGAGCACGACGGCCGTGCCGTCGATCAGGCGGGCACGATAGACCTGGGCGAGCGAGGCCGCCGCCAGCGGCTGCGTGTCGAGTTCCGCGAAGACGGCCTCCGGCGCTTCGCCCAGATCCTCCACGAGTTGCGCGCGAATGCGCTCGTAGGCGACCGGGGGCACCGCATCCTGCAAGGCCTCGAACTCGGCGATCCACTCGGGCGAAAACAGATCCACCCGCGTCGCCAGCATCTGTCCGAGCTTGATGAAGGTCGGACCCAGTTCCTCGAGAGCGCGGGACACGCGCGCCGCCGGCTCGAGCAAGGCCAGATCGGCCGGCACATGCCAGTGCAGCGTCCTGCCCGCGCGCTCGAGCGCACCGGCCATGCCGACACGGCGCACCACATCGCCAAAACCGTAGCGGATCAGGACGGCGGCGATGTCATGGACGCGCCCGAGGTCGCGTGCGGCCTTGACCGCCTGCCACAGCATCAGTCGTGCGACTGTGGCGGTTCGGCGTCAGTCCTGGCGCTGCGCTCGGGTTGCAGGCGTTCGGCGATCCCGGCGAGGAAGCCCGAGGCCATGCCTGCCAGCAGCGCGCCGCCGCTGCGCAGACCGTGTGCGCCAGCCTCGAGCTGCGCCCTGGCCAGATCGCCGACCGTATCGCGCAACTGGCCGAGTGACGCGGCCACCCGACCGCCCACATGGGTGCCGCTGTTGCGCGCATGATCGGCCAGATCGTGAAGCGTGGCGGACGCGAATCCGGTCGCCCCCTTCGCCGCATTGCGCATGGTCTCGATGAACATCGCCTCAAGTCCGGTCAGGTCGTCCAGGGTGCGGTGCAGTTCCTGGCGGGTGAACTCGCTGCCGCGTGTGGCGGCCTCGCGCAAGGCCAGCTCGGTCGCTTCCGCGGCCGCGGCCAGCGCCTCGTCCAGTCCGCTCATCGCCTCGGACAGGGTCTGTCGCTCCCGATCGCCGAGCGCGGCGGAGCCTCTTCGCGCCCCCTCCACCACCGAATGCATCACATGCCTGAGCGCCTCGGTGTCGAGCCGACCCTCCGACAAGGCCTCGAGCGTGATCCGCCGCACCTCCTCGCGCACGCCGGCGACATCGCCCGCGACAGCCGCCTGCACATCCTCTTCGATCCGATCTGCATCACTGCTCATGTCGCCACCTCCATATCTACAGCATAGAAGATTGCACCGGAATGCACACGGTCGCCGCCCTTATCAGGAGGGCAATCGCACGAACACGGTGATGCGCTGTGGGCCGGGGAGGGCGCCTGTCCTCGCGGCGACTCGGCCCGAGCGCATGCCGCTGTTGGCGAGCGTAGCGTCCGCGATCCCTGCTGTCTGAGCGCGAAGCGCGAGTTCAGGGATCGCAGCGAAGCGAGCCTTACAGCGGCAGCGCGAGTGGCCGTCGGAGCCGCGAGGAAAGGCGCCCTCCCCGGCGAGCACCTACTTACTTCAGCGCCGCCAGCGCCGCCGCATAGTTCGGTTCGTTCTTGATCTCAGGCACGAGCTCGGAATGAATCACCTTGTTGTGCTCGTCGAGCACCACCACCGCACGGGCGGTCACGCCGGCGAGCGGACCAGAGGTGATCTCGACACCGTAATTGCGCATGAACTCGCGGCCGCGCATCGTGGACAGGCTCACCACGTTGGCCAGGCCCTCGGTTTCGCAGAAACGCTTCATCGCGAACGGCAGGTCGGCGGCCACCACCAGCACCACGGTGTTGGCCAGCGCGCCGGCCTCGGCGTTGAACTTGCGGGTCGAGGTCGCGCAAGTCGGTGTATCCAGGCTGGGAACGATATTCAGCACCTTGCGCTTTCCGGCATAGGTGTCGAGCGTGACGTCGGCGAGATCGACACCCACCAGCGAGAACGCCGGTGCGGCATCGCCGGGCTGAGGGAACGTGCCGGCCACTTCGATCGGGTTACCACCCAGGGTTACAGTACTCATCTTGAAGTCTCCATTGCTTGAGTCGGGCTGTTCGGATGTGTCCACTGCGGGAGAGTTCGTTCACCCGGTCGGACTGCAGCAAGAGTGCAGGAGTTCGGCGCATTCGGCAAGTCGGCGCATGCCCGGTCGAACTGCCACCATCCGGTTTCCCCGGGGCACCGGCCACGCCCTTCAGCCGCATCACCGGGGGCGCACGAACAGGCCTCGTTGCCCCGGTCCGACCGGCAGAAGTCTCGCCGGGAGGCGTTAGAATGCAGGGCGGAAGGCTTCAACCCTGAAGATGGAAGCGAACGATACGATGGCTACAGCTGAAAGACCCCTGCTGAGCGAGGCAAAGCGCGCGCTGACGATCACGATACCGGCCGAGAACGAGCACGGCGAGGTCGTGCCGACCTCGATCGCAGGCGAATACCCATTGACCGTCTATGTGGATAAGCGCGAGATCGTCACGCTGATGACGCTGGGCGCCGCGCCCGAAGCGCTGACCATCGGCTGGTTGCGTAATCAGCGGCTGGTCGGCAGCCTGGACGAGATCGCGTCGGTGCAGGTCGACTGGGAGGTGGATGCGGTATCGGTCACGACCCGCGGCGGTCTGAAGGACGTGGAGGCGCGTCTGAGCACGCGCACGGTTACCACCGGCTGCGGTCAGGGCACCGTGTTCGGTGACCTGATGGAAGAGGTGGACAGCATCGCGCTGCCGGACGACGTGGCGTTCTCGGAGAGCAGGTTGTATGCGCTGATGGACGCGGTTCGCAAGCACGAGTCGATCTACAAGCAGGCAGGCGCGGTGCACGGCTGCGCGCTGGCGGCCCCGTCGGGCGACGATTGCGAAATCCTGATGTTCTTCGAGGATGTCGGCCGGCACAACGCGGTCGATGCAATCGCCGGCCAGATGTGGCTGGACGGCCATGAAGGCGGCGACAAGATCTTCTACACCACCGGCCGGCTGACGTCCGAGATGGTGATCAAGACCGCCCAGATGGGCATTCCGGTACTGGTATCGCGTTCCGGGCTCACGCAAATGGGCTGGGAGATCGCGCGCCGCATCGGATTGACGATGATCGGTCGCGCGCAGGGCAAGCACTATCTTCTTTTCACCGGCCAGGAGAGGTTTACACGATGAAGATCAGCGCAGTCATTCTGGCCGGCGGACAGGGACGGCGCATGGGCGGGGTCGACAAGGGTCTGGTCGAACTCAACGGCAAGCCCATGGTGGAGTGGGTGCTCGAGCGCCTGCGTCCGCAGGTCGATGAGGTGTTGATCAATGCCAACCAGAATCTGGATCGATATCGCGCCTTCGGCGTGCCGGTCTTTTCGGATGCCATCGGCGGTTTTGCTGGTCCGCTGGCCGGGCTGCATGCCGGACTCGCACAGGCGGGTTGCCCGCTCGTGGTGACCGCGCCATGCGACTCCCCGTTTCTGCCCACCGACCTGGTGTCGCGACTGGCCGACGCACTCGACGCGAACGCGGCCGATTTGGCCGTGGCGCACACTTTCGAGCAGGCGCATCCGGTGTTCTGCCTGTGCCGGCGCGACCTGCTGCCGCATCTCGAGGTCTTCCTGAACGCGGGCGGACGTAAGATCGACCGCTGGTATGAGACGCTCAAGGTGGTAGCAGTCCAGTTCGACGATCAGGAAGAGGCCTTCCGCAACATCAACACCCGCGAGGAACTGGGGGCCGCCGACAGCGCTTGATCGAGCCGGGCCAACCGGTCCGGCTCAGGCCTTGCTGCCGTTCTCCGGAAACATGTCCCAGATCCGTATCTCGCCACTGTGTCCCTGCCAGTCGGCGACTTTTTGTTGCGGCAATACCCGTTTGAACGCTTCATGGATGCCCTCGTCGTCCGACCTGCGTTCCAGCACCAGCATCGTCCCGGGCTCGTATTCGCACAGGCTGGCGGCGTAATCGACTTCCTGCCGCGCGACCGGCAGGGCCTCGTCGAGCGACGGCGCGCCGAACGCGCGGACCAGATGACGGGCCAGCGATTCAATCGCCCCCTTGTATTCCGCTTCGCTGACCTCGGCGATGCTGACCACGGTCGCCCAGCCGAAGCGCTCCAGGCTCAGGAAGCCATTCCGGAACGCCTGGCGGGCCTTGCCCGTCAGTTGCTCGGGATCCTCGTCCGAAAAGGCGAACACGAAGCTTCCGGTGACCGCCAGTTCACCCGCCTGTGCGGCCGGGGCAAAGACGTGGTCGTCGGTATCGTCGAGGCGTGCCACGCGCAAAAGCTTCATCGTGTCTTCCTGTCGTCCAGCGTTGTCGTGAAGGGAGAGCGGCCGGGTGTGAAACCCTGCCGCTCGGATCGGGGCGCTCTTGTCGGCGCCCTCAAGTCGAAAGCACTCGGTCGCAAGACCGAAGCATCAGTGACTCGGCTGGCCGATCGGTGGCGCCGTAGCACCCGGGCCCGCGCCGCTGTCGGCCGGCACCGGCTTCACCCCTTTCGCGAGTTCTTCCTCCAGCCACAGGTCGTGATGCTGCTTCGCCCAATTGACGTCGACCCGGCCGGACGTCATGCCCTCCAGCGCGCCCTCCGTGCCGAGCGTGCCGATATAGGCATGCCCGAAGAAGAAGGCTATCCAAAGCAGCGACCCGATCGCATGCACCGCCTGGGCCAACGCCATGTCGGCGCGGGTCTGGCCGAACAACGGAAAGTTCAGCAGGAAGCCGGACACGCTGACGGCGATGCCGAGCACGACGATGCCGAGCCAGAACCAGATCTTCTCGCCGCCGTTGAACTTGCCGGCCGACGGATGCTTCTTGCCGAAAATGCCGCCGCCGGCGGCGAACCACTTCAGGTCGGTGCCGTTCGGAATGTTGTGCCGCACCCACATCACGATCATCAGCAGCACGCCCACCGAGAAGGCCGGTCCGACATAATTGTGCACGACCTTGCCGACATCCGCCCATGCGGCGAAAGCCTGGTGCCCCATCAACGGAATCAGCACGGTGCGCCCGAACAACAGGCTCAGACCGGTGATCGCGAGCACGATGAAACTGATTGCGGTGAACCAGTGCAGGAAGCGCTCGAAGGGTTTCCAGCGCTGGATCGTCATCCCGGCGCGGCCATGGACGAGCTTGATCCGGCCGACCACGGTGAATACCAGCGCCACCAGCACCAGCGCGCCGATCAGCAGATAGCCGCCGTAGGCGATCAGCGGGCCCATGCGAAACTGCCGCCAGGTCTCGCCGGTGTTGGAGATCAGCGTGCTGGTCACATAGGGGCCGGTCTGCGTCGTGACCCCGCTCTGGCCCTCGCGTGCGTCGCGCCACATGTCGGAGCGCGGGTTGGTCGCTCGTTCAGCGCCGAAACGCTGCTGTTGCTGCTGCATGCCCTGTCCCCCGGACTGCGCGAGCGCATAACCCAGCGGCAGCGCGATGGACAGCAGCAGGATGAGCGCGAGGCTCCACATCATGGAGCGGCGCCTGCGCCGCGCACTGCTCGAGATTGCATCCTTCATGGCAAAGACTCCTAACGGTCGGTCATGCCGGTCATGGCGCGTTCGCGCAGCTGTTCCTGCCTGCGCTGCGCGGCCTCCTGGGTCGCCGTTTCGTCGTGCTTGCCCTTGTAGACACCCGGTTCGTGGAACACGACCTCCTGATCGCAGGCGGTCAGCAGGGACAGGCTGGCCACCGCCAGCACTACAAGCATCGCTTTGTACGGCATCGTTGCACTCCTTTCGTCTTTCCGATCAGGCTCACTTACAAGGGACGGACCCCGACCGGGGTCCATCCCTTGTCAGGCGGTGCCGTAGGCCGCCTGCCAGCCCCAGGTCTGCGGCCGCCCACCACGACGCATCACGCGCTGGCGGTAGATATCCGAGACCACGTCGCCGTCGCCGGCGAGCAGGGCCTTGGTGGAACACATCTCGGCGCACAGCGGTAGCTTGCCCTCGGCAATCCGGTTGGCGCCGTACTTCACGTACTCCGCCTCGGAGTGGGTCTCCTCGGGCCCGCCGGCACAGAAGGTGCACTTGTCCATTTTGCCGCGCACTCCGAAAGCCGATTGCTGCGGATACTGCGGTGCGCCGAACGGGCAGGCGTAAAAGCAGTAGCCACACCCTATGCACAAGTCCTTGTCATGCAACACGATGCCGTCGGCGGTGGTGTAGAAGCAATCCACCGGACAGACCGCCGCGCACGGGGCATCGCTGCAGTGCATACAAGCCACCGACACCGACTTCTCGCCCGGTACGCCGTCGTCCATGACGATGACCCGGCGGCGGTTCACGCCCCAAGGCACCTCGTGCTCGCTCTTGCAAGCGGTGACACAGGCCTGGCACTCGATGCAGCGCTCGGCGTCACAGAGAAATTTCATTCTGGCCATAATGGCTCTCCTACATCCGTCTTATGCGGGCACCACACGGCAAAGCGTGGTCTTGGTTTCCTGCATCATCGTGACTGCGTCGTAGCCGTAGGTGGTGGCGATGTTGTTTGATTCGCCACGCACGTAAGGCGCCGACCCCTCGGGGTACTTGGCAAGCAGGTCCTCACCCTGGAAGTGGCCCCCGAAGTGGAAGGGCGTAAACACCGTGCCACGACCCACCCGAGGCGTCACCAATGCCTTGATCCTGATGCGACCACCTTCCGGACCCTCGAGCCACACCGTCTGACCGTCGCGAACATTCGCGTTGTTCGCATCGGCCGGGTTGATCTCGACGAACATTTCCTGCTGCAACTCGGCCAGATAGGGGTTGGAGCGGGTTTCCTCACCCGCGCCCTCGTACTCGACCAGACGGCCGGAGGTGTGGATGAGCGGGAACTCGCGCGAGTAGTCCTTGGCCTGTACCGACTTCCAGCGTGTGGGCAGACGATAAAACACTGCCCGGTCTTCATAAGTCGGGTAGTCGGCCGTGAGATCGTGACGCGGGGTGTAAAGCGGCTCTCGATGCACCGGTACCGGGTCGGGAAAGTTCCACACCAGCGCACGCGCCTTGGCGTTACCGAAGGGATGACAACCATGCTTCATCGCGACACGGATGATGCCGCCGGACAAGTCGGTCGTCCACGACTTGCCTTCGGCTTCGACCTTCTCCTCCGCGGTCAGGTCATCCCACCAGCCCAGTTGCTTGAGCAGATCGGCCGTGAATTGCGGATAACCACCCTCGATTTCAGCGCCCTTGGACCAGGAACCCTCGGCCAGAAGGGTTTCGCCATCGCGCTCGGTACCGAAATTGGCGCGGAAGTTGCCGCCGCCTTCCATGATGTGCTTGCTCGTGTCGTACAGCACATGGGTGCCCGGATGCTTGAGCTCCGGCGTGCCGTAACACGGCCACGGCAGGCAGTACGTCTCGCCGTCCAGCGGACCACCTTCGGCCTTCAGGCTGACCACGTCGAAGTGACGCTGGTTGGCCATGTGTTCCTTCAGGCGCTCCGGGCTCTGACCCGTGTAGCCGATGGACCAGGCGCCGCGGTTGATTTCGCGCAATACGCTTTCCGGTGTCGGCATGTTGTTCGCGATCTCGTAGTTCTTGAACATCTCGTCGGCGAAGCCGAGCTTGCGTGCAAGCAAATAAGCGATCTCGGAGTCCGGCTTGTGTTCGTAAAGCGGGGCGATGACCTGTTCGCGCCACTGGAGTGAGCGGTTCGATGCGGTCACCGACCCAGCCTGCTCGAACTGCGTCGCTGCCGGCAGTAGATAGGTGTTGTCCTTGCGGTCGTGCATGACCGCAGCGACCGTCGGATACGGGTCGATGATGACCAGCAGATCGAGCTTCTCGAATGCACTTTTCATCTCAGGACCACGCGTCTGCGAGTTCGGCCCCATGCCCCAGAACATCACTGCACGGATGTTGTCGCGTTGGGCAACGTTGGCCTTGTCCTCGAGCACGCCATCGATCCAGCGCGACACCGTAATACCCGCCGTAAACATCGGCTTGGCGGTGCCCCCGCGCCCGTTGGAATATTCCATCTGCTCGAAACGCGCCGAAAGCCAATCGTAGTCGGTCCCCCAGACACGCGACCAGTGACGCCAGCCCACTTCATTGATCGGATAATAACCGGGCAGGTTGTCGGGGTTGGGGCCGACGTCGGTGGCACCTTGCACGTTGTCGTGCCCGCGGAAGATGTTGGCACCGCCGCCTTCCTTACCGATGTTGCCGAGCGCGAGCTGCAGGCAGTTGTACGCGCGCACGTAGTTGCTGCCGATGGTGTGCTGGGTGCCACCCATGCACCACACGAAAGTGCCGGGACGGTTGTCGGCCATCATTTTGGCCACTTCATACATCGCCTCACGGCCAACACCGGTGACCCGCTCGACTTCCTGCGGATTCCACTTGGCCACCTCCTCGCGCACATGGTCCATGCCGTAGACGCGTTGTGCGATGTACTCCTTGTCTTCCCATTCGTTTTCAAAGATGTGCCACAGCAAACCCCACATCAGCGCCACGTCGGTACCCGAGCGAAAGCGCACATACACGTCGGAGTGCGCCGCGGTACGGGTGAAGCGCGGGTCCATCACGATGAGTTTGGCGCCGCCTTCCTTGGCGCGCAGAATCATCTGCATCGCCACCGGATGGGCCTCGGCGGCATTGGAGCCGCACATGATGATGGCCTTGGCCTTGTTGATGTCGTTGTACGAGTTGGTCTGCGCGCCGTAGCCCCAGGTGTTGGCCACGCCGGCCACCGTGGTCGAATGGCAGATCCGGGCCTGGTGATCACAGTTGTTCGAACCCCAGAAGGCGGCGAACTTGCGCTGCAGATAGGCGCCCTCGTTGTTGGCCTTGGACGACCCTGCGAACCACAGCGCATCCGGACCGGACTCCGCGCGGATCGCGAGCAGCTTGTCGCCGATCTCGTTGATCGCCTGTTCCCAGCTGATCCGCTGCCAGCGGCCATCGACCATCTTCATCGGGTACTTGGTGCGCTTCAGGCTGTGGCCGTGGTTGCGCAGCGCCGCACCCTTGGCGCAGTGGGCACCGAGGTTGATCGGGCTGTCGAAGGCCGGCTCCTGGCCGATCCACACGCCGTTCTGGACTTCCGCAATGGTGCTGCAGCCGACCGAACAGTGGCCGCACACCGTCTTGACCTGCTTGACCTCGGCACGCGGGTCCGGCACGCGCTTGGCCGCCCTGGCCTTTCTGACCATGGTGCCCGGTACGACGCCGGCCACCGCGACCCCGCCGACCGCCAGGCCGGAGTTGCGCAGGAACGCACGCCGGCTCAATGGCTTGCCGCGCAGTCCGGTGCCGGAAGGCGTCGCAGCCGCAGCGTTTTTCTTGACCAATTTCATGGTGAGTCTCCTTCACTGACGACCGTGACCGAACACGGTCAGGGCCATTCTAGAACTGCGCCCGAGCGTAGTAGTCCCTGATGTGCTGGGTTTCGTGATAACCCTCCAGCGCCTGCGCTTCGAGGGCGGGTGCCGCTTCGACCTCCGCCGCACCGGCCTGGCCCACCGTTGCCGCGACCGCCACACCACCACCGGTCAGGGCCACGGATTTCAGGAATTTTCTGCGGGACTCGCGTCCTTCATCGTCTCTCTGTTTCATCACCGACTCCTTCTCTTCGCTGACTCTGAAGCGATCTGATCGTCGCACCTTGCTGCTCTGGCCGGCTCAAGCCGACATTTCGTAAAACCGCTTCTCCTCGTTCAGGAACGCGCGCCCGAGCGCGGCCACCGACCGATAGAAACATGCACTGGGCGCGGCCTCGACATCGTCGACAAAGCGGTCCATCCAGCTCGCGACATGGCGTCGGAACAAGTCCTTCTGCCAGTCGAAATCCACGTCTTCGTCCTGAATCACCAGGGCCATGATCTCGCACAGCATGGCGGCATGGTCCTCCGGTTCGCTGCAGTCCTCGCGTGCCGCAAGTCCGAGCTGCTCGAGGTCGTCCCGCAACTGCACCAGCGGTCGATCCATCAGCGTCCCGGTCAGGTACCAGGACGCGTACGGCGTGACCTCGCCGCCCCCGACCCCGATGAACACGTTCTGAAACTCGACCTGCAACGCGTCCGGATCGACCGTGCGCGCGGCTTCGTGCAGGCCGGCCCAGGCCTGCGCCAGCGCATCGACCTCACCTGCAGGCAGCTCGATGCGGCGCAGGCGCTGCAGCAAGTCGGCCGAGGGCTCGTCCATCAGCAGGCGTCCGAGCAGCGTCCAGATGCCGGCACGAAGCGCATCGGCCTCGCCCACCTCGATCACGGCTACAGGGGCTTCGGTCGTCATCGTCATCGGTCTCACCTCGGTCCCAGCCAGCGCGGCTTGGACCCGCCTTCCAGGTCCTTCGCGAACATGTCCACCACCCGGCAGTCTCCGCACATCTTCAGGCGCCTCAGCGCTTCGTCGGACTGGAACATGTGGTGGCCCTGCAGCCTTTCGGTCATCCGGCCGATCATGCTTTGCGTCGCGAACGGCTTGCCGCAGCTGATGCAGCAGAACGGCTCCTCCTCGTTCAGAACGACTGGCTTGCGCCGTTGTTCCCAGTCGAACACGAAGCGCGGTTCCAGCGTGATCGCGTTCTCGGGACAGGCTTTCGCGCACAGCCCACATTGCACGCACAGGTCCTCGGTGAATGACAACCTGGGGGTGTCCCCGGCATCGGTCAGCGCACGGGTCGGGCAAACTTGCGGACAGGACATGCACAGCGTGCACGCCTGGCGATCCACGAACACCTGTCCGAACGGCGCACCGGCCGGCAACGCGGCCAATGCAGGACGCTCCGGTGCCTGCCCATGGAGATGCTCGAGCGCGAGCCGAAGCGTGGTCCGCTTCTCGTTGTGGGTGTCGAAGCTGGCCGGATGCACGACCGCCGGGGCCTGCGCCGCGACGAACACCTCCGCCGCGTCGCGGTCTGTGTCGAACCAGCCGAGCCGGCTGCCGGCCAGCCCCATCGCGTCGAGCAGCGGACGCGCGAAATCGAGCTGGGCCCGCATCGCGGCGCGCACGGTCGGCGCGACCGCGTCGGTGTCGAGCATCACGACTTCCGAAGCGCCATAAGCCAACGCCGAGAACCAGACATCCATGCCGACCGCACCGATCTCGCTGATCTGGACCGGCAGCACCCGTTCCGGTAACGCCTCCGCGATCGCCATCAGCCGCTCCAGGCCAGCTTCCTCGTCATGGAACAGGATCACCGCCGACTCTCCGCCGGCTTCGCGGTAGGCCGCAAGCATGCGCTTGATGCGGCCGATCTGGTCGCGCGGCGCCGGATAGGCGTAGGTCATCGCGCCGGTCGGGCACACGCTGGCACAGGTGCCCGCACCCTGGCAGATATACGGGTCGACCTCGACCAGATCCCCGAGCGAGCGGATCGCGCCGGTCGGACAGGCGTCGAGGCAACGGGTGCAGCCGCTCAGGCCGCTGTCGCCATGGGCGCATATGTCGGGGTCGTAGGCGAAAAAGCGGGGCTTCTCGAACTCGCCGACCATGTCCGGCATCGCAGCCAGCATGCGATGAAGCTTGGCAGGGTCGCCGGCCGGCGCGTAGTAGCCGAACGGCGGAATCTCGTGACGCAGGCCGGGTTGCTTGCGCAGATCGAGCACCAGATCGAAGAATGGGTGCTCGGGACGGGTCAGCGCCGCCGGGGATACCGATTGACCATCCGGCAGCGTCATCGTGACCGAGAACTGCCCCAGGTGTCCGGCCAGGTCGCCTGGCTGACCCCGCAGCACCACCACGCGGGCCTCGTCCGCCCGCGCGGCGACCGCCGCATCGGACAGTCCGGCGTTCGCCGCGTCGGTCGCGATCAGCGTGCAGTGCAGCTGCGCGCGCAGTTCGGCCGCGCACTCGAGCCCGTCGCGCTCGCTGCCGATGATCAGCACGTAACCGGCCGATCGGTACGCGACCGGCGCGGACGCCTCGGACACCATGTCGCCACCAGCCTCGAGCGCGGCGCGGCGGGCCGTGCCTGCGAGCCCTTCGGACCGGAATGCGTGCTGCGGGTAAGTACCGACCTGCTCTGTCATGTTCGCTCTGTGTCGCTCCGCAAGACCGTCTGCGAAGGCTGTATCGGGTTCAGGGTATGCAGCATGTCGCCGTTTTCGGCGTGGCCCGTCGGCGGTGCACCGGCATCGCCGGCTTCGCCGGCTTCGGCCACAACCCGGTTCCAGTCCGGCTCCGCCATCCGGTCGCCCCGGAACTCGGCGGCAGCCCGGGCCTGGGCCTCATCAGGGGTGATCGTCAGCCCGCGTTCGGCGAACCGCTCGAGCAGCTTGGCGCCTTCCCGGACGATCGCCTGTTTGAGATCATGCGGAACGATGTCGCCGAGCGGCACAAAATTGGTGTAGTCGTCCGCGTACTCCGCACATATGCAGATCTGGTTGAACTTGGGCGAGTGGAACACCTTGGTCAGCGCCTTCGTCCGCAGCGCCTGCGAGACCTTTTCCGCAAGAAACACGGACAGGTCGGCGTTCTCGTCCAGCGTGTCGATGTCGGGCATGTCCTCGTCGGTCAGCTCGGACAGCGGCTTGCCGGTGCGCGGGTCGATACGCTGCTCGGCCTCGGCCTCGGGCACGGGTCCGGGCGAAGCCGAAGCTTGCGGCTCGAGTGCCAGCGCGGGCTCCGTCGCGGTCTTTTCCGGTTCGGGCGATACCTCCTGACCGAGCTTGCGCCGCGACCAGCGCGCCAGGAACGGCAGTTCTCCGTCCCCGTGAACGGACCTCGCGTCCAGCGAACCGCTCCGGTCCAGGTCGGCACTCATGTCTGTTCTCCGCTCCAGTCGCCGACTTCGGCATCGTAGGCGGCCTTGCTGCGGCGCTTGCCTCGTCCCTTGCCCTTGCGTCTCGGCTGGTAATGCACCGTGACGAATTCCTCGAGCCAGCGGCCCACCTCGGACGGCATGGGCGCACTGAGCACGATCTCGTCGGAGGTGCGCAGTTCGGTCGAATCCAGCCTTTGAGCGTCGTCCAGACTGACCGTCACCTCCAGAGGCTCGAATCCGCTCGTCGGGTCGAAACGCCCGATCACGAACACCTCGGGACGGTCACCGCCCAGATTGAGCGCGTAATCCTCTGCCTGATCGGGCCGCAAGCGCAAAGAGAAACCCCGCCACAGGAACAATTCTCCGGAGGGTCCGCTACGCACCCGGGAGGCCTCGCGCGTCGCCGATGCAAACTGTGCTCCGACGACCACGCCGCTCACGTGCCAAGACAAGGCGTCGGACGCATGTGGGGCGGGCGGCGACGCGATCATCACCGCGACCGGCAGCACGGCGTCGTGCGACCAGCCCGCAGGCCCTGGGACATCAACGGTCGTGTCGAGCGTCAAGCAGCGTCTCCTATGAACGGTTTTGCTTATCTTTTTATAGACGTTAGCAACAGACATGCCAACAAGCGCCGAACTGTAAAACCCTGCAGTTGCTGGGGTTTGAGGTCGAGACCCACTTGATGATCTGGACGAATTGACCCACTATCGACCCGGATGGGACAAAATGCACCATGGTGCACGACAGCAGGAACTCGCCCTGGTCGTCCGGTTCATAGACGCCAGGTCATACCCTTAACGAACGCCAGGACTGCCCACCCGGGCACCGGATGACTCGCCCAGACTGCAACCCCGACTTGCCCGGCAACCCGGCCGGATCTGCCCTCACCACCGCTTGCCGCGTGCATGCGGACAGTGGCGTCTTGCCGACCGAATCGCTTGAAGGGCTGGTCGGACGCAGCGCAGCGATGCGAACCCTCATCAGCGTGATCCAGCGCGTCGCCGGGTCGTCGTCGACCGTGCTGCTCGAGGGTGAATCCGGCACCGGCAAGGAGGTCACCGCCGTGAATATCCACAGGCTGAGTGCTCGCAGCGGCCCATTCGTCGCGATCAACTGCGGCTCTATGGCGGCCCGATTGCTCGACAGCGAACTGTTCGGCCATGCACGGGGGGCCTTCACCGGCGCCACTCAGGATCGCGAGGGGCTGTTCCGTCATGCCGACCAGGGCACACTGTTCCTCGACGAGATCGGCGAGATGCCGTTGTCGCTGCAGTCGAAGCTGCTGCGTGCGATCGAGACGCTGAGCATCCGCCCGGTCGGATCGGAGGCCGAAGTCGCGGTCGATGTGCGGATCGTCGCCGCGACCAACCGCTCGATGGCGGAACTGGTCGAACAGGGCAGGTTCCGCGCGGATCTATATTACCGCCTGAACGTGCTGGCGCTGCGGGTGCCGCCGTTGCGCGAGCGGGCGGAGGACATCGGTGACCTGGTCGATTTCTTCTCCGCCACACTTTCGGCCCGACTCGGTCTGTCGCCGCTGCGACTGGACGCGACCGCACTGCGAATACTGCAGACACACGCCTGGCCGGGCAATGTTCGCGAGCTCAAGAATCTGGTCGAACGCGCGATGCTGCTCGGGTCCAGCCCCGATGCATGCCTTCGCGTCCGGCCGGTCGATGCGGTCGCCGATCAGCAATCCGGCGCAAGCGGGTACCCGCTCGAACTGAACCTGGCCGAAGTCCGCAAGCTGCATATGACCCGTACGCTGGCCGCATGCGGCGGCAACAAGTCCGAGGCCTCACGCCGCATGGGAATCTCGCGCAAGACGTTGGAACGCAAACTGCGGGAATGGGGGGCAGGCATCGAGTGAGCGTCACCGGATCTCAGTCGTCCTCGATCGCGATCTTCGGAAACGACTGTCCGCTGCCACCCGCTGCCAGCAGCGACAGCTTCGCTGCGATCCTGCGTGCGATCGTGCGGTAGGCCTGCGCGACCGGGCCATCGGGATCGGCGACGACGGTCGGCTTGCCACCATCGGCCTGCTCCCGGATGTGAATGTCCAGCGGCAGGGCGCCGAGCAGTTCCAGTCCGTAGCGGGCACTCATTCGCGCGCCGCCGCCATCGCCGAACACATGTTCCTGATGGCCGCAGCAACTGCATACGTGCAGTCCCATGTTTTCGACGATGCCCAGCACCGACACGCCCACCTTCTCGAACATCCTGTAGCCCCTGCTCGCGTCGAGCAGCGCGATGTCCTGCGGCGTAGTCACGATCACCGCGCCCGCGACGCTGACGTTCTGCGCCAGCGTCAGCTGGATGTCCCCGGTGCCGGGGGGCATGTCCACCAGCAGGTAGTCGAGGTCCTTCCACTCGGTCTCGCGCATGAGCTGATCGAGCGCCTGCGTCACCATGGACCCGCGCCAGATCATCGGCTCCTCCTCGTCCATCAGGAATCCGGCCGACATCACCTGCAGCCCGTAACCGGTCAGCGGCTGGAAACGCTTGCCGTCGCGCGACGACGGACGGCCCGAGATACCGAGCATGCGCGGCAGGCTGGGACCATAGATGTCGGCGTCCAGCATACCGACCCGCGCGCCCTCGTCGGACAACGCGAGTGCGAGGTTGACCGCGGTCGTCGACTTGCCGACACCCCCCTTGCCGGAGGCGACCGCGATGACGTTGCGCACACCGACGACGCGGCCGACGTCATCGTCGGCCCGATGCGCGGCGACCGCAGTGCTCAGATCGATATCGACCGAAACGACGCCCGGCACCTGAGCGAGCACGCCGCGAACCGCCTCGCGCAATCCGCCGGCCATACGCCTGACCGGGAAACCGAAGCGCAGGTCCAGACTCACACGACCGGCGTCGATGCCGATCGCCTCGACACAGCCGGCCGAAAGCAGGTCGCGCTGCAGATGCGGCTCCACGTAACGGGACAGCGCCGCTTCGACGGCCTGCCGGGACACTTGACTCATGCTGAACTCCTGTTGGGCGGCAGCGCGGGTGCGTGATACCGCTTGCCCCACACCGCCGGATCTGCTAACTGATGAGTGAACACGGGTGAATCTTGAAGGACACACCATGACGAACCGGCTCTGGTCCCTGTTGCACGCGCTGACGCTGTTGCTGATCGCGGCCAGTGCGGGTGCCTCGTCCGGCGACGCGATGCTCGACGCGATCGTCGATCGTCAGACACAACGGGTCGAGATCCTGCTCGATCAGGGCGTGTCGCCGGAGACCGCCACCGCGCAGGGCGAGCACAGGGGCAAGACCGCGCTGATGTGGGCCGCCGAATCCGGCCAAGTGCGCATCGTGGAGTCGCTGCTGCGGTACGGCGCACAGGTCGATCGCAGCAACGCCAAGGGCGGCACGGCACTGATGTATGCCGCGGTGGCCGGACAGACCGACACGATCCGCGTACTCGTGGGTGCCGGAGCCGACCCGAACCACAGGGTCAGGCATGGGTGGACACCGTTGTTGCTGGCGACGTCGAAGGGACATGTGGAAAGCGTGCGGGCGCTGGTCGAACTGGGCGCCGACGTCACCACCCGCGACGTCTACGGCTGGACGCTGCTGATGCGGGCGACCGAGCGCGGCGATGCGGCGATGGTCCAGGCGCTGCTTGAGCTGGGGCTGAATCCGTGGGACGCCGATCCGAACGGTCTGAGCGCGGTGGCGCTGGCCCGACGCAACGACAGTCCGGACCTGCTCAGGCTGATGACCGCCACCCCGAACACGCACTGAAACGCCCGGGCTCAGCACGACACGACGTTGGCGCTGAAATTTTCGAGGCGCCGCACGTGGACATCGTCGGCAATCGGCATGCGCGGATCTGCTCCGGGGTGCTCCAGGCTCAATCGCGCCGCGAACTCGCTGAAGAAGCGCTGGAACATCTCCGCGCCCAGCGTGCCGACGGCCAACAGTTCCTGGCTAGCTGCATCGTGCTCCAGCAGGATCGCCGCCAGCGGCTGCGGCGCGGGCCCGGACAGGACCGCAGCGCCGGCATAGGGATCGTAGCGACTGTTCTCGGCACAGCAGCTGATCACGCCGGTCTCGGGGTCCTCGCCGCCTTTCGCTTCGCGAAAGCTGATGTAGCTGATGACCCGGGTTGGATGCGCCATCTTGTGCGCGCAGATCGCGGAGTACGCGACGATCGAGCGGGTCGGGCCGACGCCGCCAGGCCAGTCGTAACGCTCACCGCCGTCGGTTTTCAGGCCCGGCTGGCCCGGCACCGGCCGACCGAGATTCAGCAGAAAGCACGGCGTCGCCGCAAACGGATAGTGGAACACGTAAGCCTGACCGGCCACGATGTCGCCCGGCCGCAGCACCCGCCCATCATCGCCGACCAGACGAACGCGACGGTAGGCATGCGCCGATGCGCCGGCAGGCAAGGTCAATCCACCCGCCGCAATCACGCCGACCCCCACGCTGCACGATTTCACGAACGCACGACGATCCATTCCCGCCTCCCGGACGATTCGATCGAAGCCAGACCGTTCTTCGCGGATGCCGACCTCACTGCAAGCACCCTCGCGGACCCCTCAGCCCACCTGGCTCAACTCATGCCGCCGGCCGAAACAATGCGACACAACGAAATCCGCGACCGCCTCCGCCACATTGATGTCCAGTCGTGGCAGCGCGCCGGTATCGAGCGTGGTCGAATCGGTCGCGACCGCGACGATGTGCGGGTCGTCGGGAAACAGCAGGGATTCGCATGCCTCCTCGCGATATACCTCGATCTTGGGGATGGGCGCATGCTTGAACCCTTCGACCAGTGCGAGATCGCAATCCGACAGGCGCGTGAGCAGCTCGTCAAGCGACATCTCCTGTTCGTCCCTGAGCTCGTGCACCAGCGACCAGCGATTGCGCGAACTGATCAGCACCTCGCGGCAACCCGCCTGGCGATGCCGCCAGGAATCCTTGCCGCGATGGTCGATGTCGAACGAGTGATGGGCATGCTTGACCAGCGACACCGCCAGGCCGCGTGCGGTCAGCACTGCGATCACCTGCTCGACCAGCGTGGTCTTGCCGCTACCGGACCAACCTGCGAAACCGATCACCTTCATCATGCGGCTCCTGTGGCAGGCCTTGATGACGAGTTGTTCATGCAGTCGTTTCACTCCAGTCGGCGCACTTTCGGTCCAACGTCTTGCGCGACACGCCGAGGCGGCGCGCGGCCTCGTTGCGGTTGCCGCCGCAGGCCTCCAGCGTCTCGAAGATGTGGCGTCGCTCGACCTCTTCCAGGGTCAGGACCGGGTCGGCCGGGGTCCTGACCGGGTTGGGCGACACGCCCAACCCATCGAGGACGAAGTCGCCCAGAATCAGCGAACGTTCGACCAGATTGCGCAGCTCGCGCACGTTGCCCGGCCACGGGTAACGGCACAGCGCATCGATCACGTGCGCTTCGACCGCCAGCGGCGGCACGCCCAGGCGCTGCGACAGCAGCGTGATGAAGTGCCCGACCAGGCCCGGGATATCCTCGCGGCGCTCGCGCAGCGGCGGGATGTGCAGGTCCACCACGGCCAGGCGAAAGTACAGATCCTCGCGAAATGCGCCGGCCCGCACCGCATCGAGCAAGTCCCGGTTGGACGCGGCGATGATGCGCACATCTACCGGCACCTCCCGCTCGGACCCGACCGGACGCACTTTTCGATCCTCGAGCACCCGCAGCAGCCTGCTCTGCATCGGAAGGGGCAGTTCGCTGATCTCGTCCAGAAACAGCGTGCCGCCATGCGCATAGTAGAACAGGCCGTTGCGGCTAGCTGTGGCGCCGGTGAAGGCGCCTCTGACATGGCCGAAGAGTTCGCTCTCGATCAGCTCGGATGGGATCGCGGCGCAATTGATCGGGACGAAGGGACGCTCACGGCGCGTACTCATGTGGTGCAGCGCGCGTGCGACGACCTCCTTGCCGGTGCCGGACTCGCCCTGCAACAGCATCGTGCACGAGGTCGGCGCGACCCGCTGCAACACGGCCCGCAGCGCCTGCATCGGTGCCGACTGGCCGACCAGCCCCTCGATATCGGCTTCGCGCACCGAAAGTTCGCGCCGCAACACGAAATTCTCGCGCGCCAGCGTCGCACGCTGAAAGCAGTTCTTGATCGCATTCAGGATCTGGTCGCAGCGAAACGGCTTCAGGATGAAGTCCGAAGCCCCGGCACGCAGTGCGTCGATCGCACTCTCGAGGTCGGCGAAGGCGGTGATCAGGATCACATCGACACCGACCCCCTGGTCACGCAATTCGTGCAGCCACTCGATGCCGGATTTGCCCGGCAGCGCGATGTCCAGGATCAGCAGGTCGAAGTGCACCCTCTCCATCAGGGCGCGCGCCTGTTCGACGTCGGAGGCGACCTCGATGCGGGCGCAGCGTGATCCGAGCGCACGCGCGAGGAAGCTTCGCATCCCCGCCTCGTCGTCGACGATCAGGATGCTGCGCCCCGGCCACGCGAGTTCCTGCTCCGGCGCGGAACCGGGCGCGAGGCGATCCGGTTCCATCGCGTCTGGGTGCTGCATCGTGTCTCCTCCGGACCGGCTCATGGAGCGCCACATGCGCTGCATCTGGCCGGCTGTTCTTCCGAATACTGCGTTAAAAGTGCAAAACGCCGACAGTTCCCGCCACCGGCGTTCTGGTGCGCATCATAACCGAGGGCGACGCCGCGCCGTCAAACCTGCCAGCGTTTCATGAAACCGGGCGCCTCGGGCCCGCTCTGGAAGTGCGCGTCGCGATGCAGACAGACCTGGAACTCGGTGCCCTCGCCCGGCGTGCTGCTGACCGTGATCCGCCCGCCGTAGCGCTCGACGATTGTGTAGGTGACCGACAGACCGAGCCCTGTACCGCTCTCCTTCTTGGTCGTGAAGAACGGGTCGAAGATCGTCGCCAGATGCTCGGGGGCGATGCCATGCCCGGTATCGCCGACCTTCAGCACCACGCCCAGCACGTCGCCGTCGTCGTCCCGCCAGTCCTCGGTGCTCAGGCTGAGCCGGCCGCCGTCGGGCATCGCATGCGCGGCATTGACGATCAGGTTGATCAGCACCTGCTGCAGTTCGCCGCGATTGATCTCGACGCGGGTGCCGGAGTCGAACCGCGTGACCACGCCGATGGCGTTCTTGTCCAGCGTGTGTCGGGTGAGCAGCACGCAGTCCTGCACCACCGCGTCCACATCGACTGCTTCCGTGTAACCTGCGAAATCGCCCGGGCGCGCGAACTGCAACAGCTTGGCCACGATCAGCCGGATCCGGTCGACCTGTTCGTGGATCAGGCGGATCTCGTCGCGCACCGGCTCGGCCGCCGGACCGAGCACGTCGCGCAACACGTCGAGATTGCCCTGGATCACCGCGACCGGGTTGTTGACCTCGTGCGCGACACCGGCCGTGAGTTCGCCGATGGCGGCCAGCTTCTCGCTCATCACCAGTTGCTGCTGCGCGCGTCGCAGGGTCTCGTTGGCCTGCTCCAGCTCGGCGGTGCGTTCCGCCACCTTCCGGTCGAGTTCGTCGGCCCAGCGCTGCAACTCCTCCCGTCTTGCGGCCAGGCTGTCCAGCAGCGCGTCGAACTCGCCCGCCAGGCGGCCAAGCTCGTCGCGGCTGGCCACCGGGCCGACCCGGGCATCGGCATCGCCGCGCTCGATGCGCTGGATCACGTCATTCATGCGCTCGATCGGCAGGAACACACTGCGCGCCCAGCGCAGGCTCAGAATCGTGCCGAAGACACTGATCAGCACGAACAGTGCGAACAGCGCGATCATCGCGCCATGCATCGCGGTGCGCAGCGGTGCCTCGAGAAAGCCCACGTAGAGCATGCCGATGCGCTCGCCGCGCCCGTCCTCGATCGGCTCGTAGCCCGACACATACCAGTCGTTGACGACGAAAGCGGTACCGAGCCACAGCTCACCGTCGCCGAGCACCCGATCGCGCACCGCCTGCGATACGCGCGTGCCCAGCGCCCGCTCGCCCTCGAACAGGCGCACGTTGGTCGCGATCCGGGTGTCTCCGAGGAAGAGCGTCGCGGTGCCCTGACTGCCCAGCGGCAGCGAGCCTTCGCGATACACGATGTCGTTGATCCGGTCGACCAGTTCGAGATTGCCGTTCAGCAGCACGCCCCCCTCGAGCACCCCGACCAGGCTGCCAGCGCGGTCGTACACCGGCGCGGCCGCATGGATGACCATGCCGCGGTCCTCGGCGGTACGCGGGTCGGGGGCGGCGGCGAGTGTCGGCACCAGCGGCTGCCATGCGCGCCGGCGCAGTGCAGGGTCCAGCTCTTCCAGTGCATCCGGACTGAAGCGCTCGACCGTGACCCGCGCACGTTCATGCAGCGCCGCGCCCACGACCGGCCAGCCGGATCGGACTTCGAGCGGCAGACGCGCGCCGCGCGTGGTCGCGATCGGTTGCCCCCGCGGGTCCAGAAACAACAGGAAGTCGAGCCGGTGTCGTTCGGCCAGATCCGCGAGCAGTTCCTCGAAGCCGACGCGGCCGGTCTCGGCCAGGCCGCTCACCAGCCGGCTCGACTCCGACAGCGCGGCGATGTCGCGACCCACGCCAACACGCACACGCTCGAAGTAGCCGTTCGCGGTGATCATGTCGGACGCGACCTTGAAGGTCAGCAACCGCTCGTAGGCCTGATTGCCCCAGGTCCACACCAGCCCGAGCAGCACCGGCACGCCGACCAGAAGGGGCACGAGCACCAGTACCAGCAGCTTCAGACGGACCGAGCGGCGGATGCGGCCGATCAGACCGCCGCCGGCCGCGGTCGAAACCGGCGGCCGCACGGCGTGTCGTCCGCGATCGTTGCGGGTCGGTCGACTCAGACCCGACCGACCATCGCGCGCAGCTTCGCGATCCGGTCCTGCGTGGCCGGATGGGTCGAGAACAGCCCGCGCAATCCGCCGCCCGACAGCGGATTCATGATCATCATCTGCGCGGTCTCGGGATGGCGCTCGGCCACCTGCATCGGGATGCCCTTGGCGTAGGCCTCGATCTTGGCCAGCGCGCTGGCCAGCGCCTCGGGATCGCCGGAGATCTCGGCGCCGCCGCGATCCGCGCCGAATTCGCGGGTACGCGAGATCGCCATCTGGATGACCATCGCGGCCATCGGCGCGAGGATCATCATCAGCAACGCGAACGCGGGGTGCGGCCGGTTCTCTCCGCGCCCGCCGAAGAACATGCCGAACTGTGCCAGCATCGAGATCGCACCCGCCACCGTGGCCGACATCGTCGAGATCAGGATGTCGCGGTTCTTCACGTGGGCCAGCTCGTGCGCCATCACGCCGCGCAGTTCGCGCTCGGACAGCATGCGGATGATGCCGGTGGTCGCGGCCACCGCCGCGTTGTCCGGATTGCGCCCGGTCGCGAACGCGTTCGGCTGCGCCTCGTCGATGATGTAGACCTTGGGCATCGGCAGATTCGCGCGCTGCGTAAGTTCCCGCACCATGTTGTAGAGATAGGGCGACGAGCTCGGGTCGACCTGGCGCGCGTTGTACATCTTGAGCACCATCTTGTCCGAGAACCAGAACGCCCACACGTTCATCGCGCCGCCGAACAGCAGCGCCATCAACATGCCGTCGCGGCCGCCGATCATCGCACCGACCGCCCCGAACAGCGCGACGATGCCCGCCATCAGGATTGATGTCTTCAACCAGTTACCGAACATTGCAGTAATTCCTGTCAGAAAAGCTGTGGACTTGCGCCGAAGATGGGGACTTGTGCCGAATTTTCAAGCAGTTCGCTGACCGACACCGGTCTTCCCGACCACGAAGGATTCGCCACCAGAGACCGGAAATCCGCGCAGGAATTCCCCGGCCGGCATCCGACGGCTACCCGGTCGTTGCAGTTCGAGCAGCCGCAGCGCCCCGTCGCCGCAAGCCACCATCACACCATGCTCGTCCGCGGCGAGCACGGTCCCGGGCCGACCGCTGCCCGCGACAGGTTCCGCCTGCCAGACCTTGATCACGGTATCGCGCAGCACCCCGTTCGCGACCGGAAAGGGATTGAACGCCCGCACCGCGCGGTCCACCTCCCGGGCCGGCCGATGCCAGTCGATCGCCGCCTCTTCGCGGCTGATCTTGTGCGCGTAGGTGACCCCCGCCTCGGGCTGGACGGTCTCGCTCTGCCGGCCTTCGACCAGCGCCTGCAATGCATCGACGACCAGCTCGGCGCCCAGCGCCGCGAGACGGTCATGCAGCGAACCGGTGGTGTCGCGCTCGGTGATCGGGATCGCGCGTTGCATCAGCATCGGCCCGGTATCGAGACCTTCGTCCATGCGCATGATGGTGATGCCGGTTTCGACATCGCCGGCCTCGATCGCGCGATGAATGGGCGCAGCCCCGCGCCAGCGCGGCAGCAGCGACGCGTGGATGTTGATGCACCCCAGACGCGGCAGGTCGAGCACCGTCCGCGGCAGGATCAGGCCATAGGCGGCCACCACCAGCACGTCGGACGCACAGGCTGACAGGCGCGCCCGCTGCGCGTCGCTGCGCAGCCGCTCGGGCTGATCGACCGGGATTCCGTGCGTCAGCGCGTGTTGCTTGACCGGGCTCGCGACCAACTTCAAACCGCGCCCGGCGGGCCGGTCGGGCTGAGTCAGCACCAGCGGCACGTCGAAGCCGGCGGCGACGATCGCGTCCAGCGCGGCCGCGGCAAACTCGGGCGTCCCGGCAAACGCAACCCGGAGAGGCCGATCGGCAATCCTGTGCACGCCCGCCCCGGCACTCACGCGGTGATCCGCGCCTTCTTGACGAGCTTCGCCTTGATGCGGTTGAGCTTCAGGTTGGACAGGTACTCGACGAACACCTTGCCATCGAGATGATCGATTTCATGCTGTATGCACACGGCCAGCAACCCATCGGCCTCGAGCTCGAAGGACTGACCGTTCGCGTCCAGCGCCCTGACCTTGACCCGCTCGGCACGGGTCACGCTTTCGTAGATGCCGGGCACCGACAGGCAGCCTTCCTCGCAGGTCTGCTCACCATCCCGCGCAAGGATCTCGGGGTTGATGAAGGCCATCAGCTCGGACTTGTCCTCGGACACGTCGATGACGATGACGCGCTCGTGCACATTGACCTGGGTCGCCGCCAGGCCGATACCAGGCGCTTCATACATAGTCTCGGCCATGTCGGCCACCAGTTGGCGGATACGATCGTCGACGGCCGTCACCGGCACCGCGCGTCGATGCAGTCGGGGGTCGGGATAGCGAAGAATTGGGAGTAGGGCCATATTGAATGCTTGCCGCGTTAAGTCTTTACGTGCAGAATTTCAAGTGCTTTGGCATGCCAAGCCACGTTGTGCCGCGTATTCTATTTGCAATTGAATCGAGATTGCGGATTGGACCCTTCGCCGGAGGTCGGTGTTCCGGTGACGGGAGATTCCGGTCTGCTCCAATCGGAAGCGAGCAATGATCCGCATTATATTCCCACTCCTGTTCGCCGTTGCCACCCTCATCGGCGCGCCGGCCCTGGCCCAACCCGTCGCGCTGGCCGACAATGCGCCGGATTCCTATACCGTGGTCCGGGGCGATACGCTCTGGGGCATCTCGGGGCGATTCCTGCAGCAACCGTGGCGCTGGCCGGAAGTCTGGCGCTTGAACCGGGAGCAGATCCGCAATCCGCACCTGATCTATCCGGGACAGGTCATCTTCCTCGACCGCAGCGGGCCCTACCTGTCGATCGGGCGGCGGGTCGGCGGTGATCAGCGGCTGTCCCCGAGAGTCTATTCGGAGCCGGTCGATGCCGCGATCAACAGCATCCCGCTACAGGACATCGAACCCTTCCTGATCCGTCCGCTGATCGTCGACGAAGCGGAGCTGGTCGGCGCCGCGACGATCGTCGCGACCGAGTCCGAACGTGTGTTCATGGGCAACGGCGACACCGTCTTCGCCAAGGATGTGACCCCGGCGACGGGCACCTGGCAGGTCTTTCGCCAGACCAGACCCTTGATCGACCCGGTCACCAACGAGATCCTCGCCTACGAGGCCGATTACCTCGGTACCGCGCGCGTGGTCGCCCCCGGCACGGCGCCACCGCAGGACGTTGCACCCGCGCACGTCGTCTGGCGACATCCCAGCACACTCGAAGCCCATGAGGAGCCGTGGTCGTCTCCGGATGATCGGACCGGGCGCAGTCGGTTCGGCGGTGTGCCGGCGACACTCGAGATCCTCAGCGCGGTCGAGGAAATCGGCACCGGCGACCGCATGCTGCTCAGCGATCGTTCCCCGGTCTTCGCACACGTGCCTCGTGCGCCCGAGATGCAGATCGACGGTCGCCTCATCGGCATTTATCGTGGCGTGATCGCCGCAGGGCGGCACAGCGTCGTGACCTTGAACGTCGGTGCCCGCGACGGTCTCGAGCAGGGTCACGTGCTCGCCTTGTATCGCAATCGCGGCAGCGTCGACTACACGGAAGGGCGCGTGACCGAAACCTTCGATCTGCCCGAGAATCGCTACGGGCTCGCTTTCGTCTTCCGTGTGTTCAACCGTGTCGCCTACGCGCTGGTCATGGATAGCGACGGCCAGGTCACGATCGGCGACAGCGTCCGCACGCCCTGAAACGACGACACATCGGCCATGCGTCCGACCGCAGGGTCGGGCCGCGGCAACGCCCCGAATGAGTGATCTCGCGGACTGGATCCGGCTCACCCGCAGTCAGGGCCTGGGACCTGCGGTCCAGCGTACGCTGCTGGCCGCCTTCGGCCTGCCTGAAGGCATATTTTCCGCGGGCCGCAGCGCGCTCGTGTCGGTGGTGGGCGCCGAAGCCGCCGACCGGGTGCTGGCGCCGGCCGACCAGGCCGCAATCGAAGAAGCGCTCACGTGGAGTGAAGATCCCGACAACCACATCGTCACGCTCGCCGACGGCACCTACCCCCAGTCGCTGCTGACGATTCCCGACCCGCCGGTAGTGCTCTATGTCAGGGGCAACCCGGCCAGGCTGGCTGAGCCCGGTCTGTCGGTCGTGGGCGCACGATCCGCGACGGCACAGGGTGTCGCCAACGCCGAGGCCTTCTCACGCAGTCTGGCCGAGGCCGGACTGGCCATCGTCAGCGGACTCGCCCTCGGCATCGATGCCGCCGCGCACCGCGGCGCGCTCGCGGCCGACCGCACGACCATCGCGGTGATCGGCACTGGCGCGGACCGGGTCTATCCGGCGCGCAATCGCGCCCTTGCACATCAGATCGCCGCGCACGGGGCGATCGTCAGCGAGTACCCGTTGGGCACGCCGCCGTTGCCGCACAATTTTCCGCGCCGCAACCGCATCATTGCCGGCCTCGGTCTCGGCGTGCTGGTGGTCGAGGCAGCCGTGGGCAGCGGATCGCTCATCACCGCGCGCCTGGCTGCAGACTGCGGGCGGGAGGTGTTCGCGATCCCGGGGTCGATACATTCACCACTCGCGCGTGGCTGTCACCGGCTCATACGCGACGGCGCAAAACTGGTCGAGACCGCGTCCGACGTTTTCGAGGAGCTGGGCTGGAGCGGCGTCACCGGCGAACGCACGCCGATCGCAACGCGGTCCGTTCATACGGCCAGGACGGTGCCTGCGCAGGCCTCTCTCGCCCCTCCGCCCGACGACGACCAGACCCGCCGGGTGATCGACGCACTGGGCCATGATCCGACCGACCTCGACACGCTCGCCAGCCGCTCCGGCTTGACGCTGGATGCGCTGTACGCCATCCTGCTGCCATTGGAACTGGACGGCCACATCAGCCGCATGCCGGGAGGCCGGTTCCAGCGCCTTTGAATTCCGTGTGCCCAAACATGTTCGACATCCTGGTCTATCTCTTCGAAAACTATGTCCGCGCGGATGCCTGCCCGGAATCGCATCATCTAGCGCGCAAGCTCTCGGCCGCGGGCTTCGAGGATGAGGAGATCTCGGAGGCACTGCAATGGCTGTCCGGCCTGCGTGACACATCGGCCGCACGACCGATGATCAGTGCCCCGAGGGCGGACACGATCCGCCTGTACGCACCGGAAGAGGAAGCGCGGCTCGATGTGGATTGCCGCGGCTTCGTGACCTTTCTCGAGAGCGCCGGTGTGCTCGACCCGACCATGCGCGAACTGGTCATCGATCGGGCGCTCGCGCTGGACGGATTCAACCTCAATCTCTATCGCCTGAAAGTGATCGTGCTGATCGTGATGTGGCAGCAGGACCGTCCGCTGGACACGCTGATCCTGGACGAATTGCTGACCGGCGAAGAGGACGAGGAATACGTCGTACTGCAGTAGGCTGCGCCGACTCCGCGGCCCGGCGTCGAAACACCCGGGTCAAACCTCCGTGCTTGCATGGCCTGCCATGGGGTGCTTATCATGCGCCGCATTCGGGCCGTCATGCGCGCCGGTTCACGGTCAGACCGGTGCAGCACGATTTCAGGGGCGCCTTGAGCAGCGCATGCGCCGCTTCGGGAACTGCAGCGGCGCAGGAATGACCGAAACAGACGGATTGCGCAGGACGGACCTCGATCGCCGTTCGGATCGTCGCACACAGACTAACACCGGAGCCCGAACCGGCTTCGCAAGGTACCCCACAGCATGAGCAAGCAACTGATCATCGCGGAAAAGCCTTCGGTCGCGCAGGACATTGCACGCGCGCTGGGCGGGTTCACCAAGGAAAAGGACTATTTCGAGTCCGACCAGTACGTGCTGTCGTCCGCGATCGGCCACCTGCTCGAACTGGCCGTCCCGGAGGAGTTCGAGGTCAAGCGAGGCAAATGGACCTTCGCTCATCTGCCGGTGGTTCCACCGCATTTCACGCTCAAACCGATCGACAAGACCGGCGACCGGCTCAAACTGCTGACCCGTCTGATCAAGCGCAAGGACGTGGACGGATTGATCAACGCGTGCGACGCGGGACGCGAGGGTGAGCTGATCTTCAACTTCATCGTCGAGCATGCCAAGGCCAGAAAGCCGATTCAACGCCTGTGGCTGCAATCGATGACGCCGGCTGCGATCCGCGATGGTTTCGAGCAGTTGAAATCCGCCGAGGAGGTCGAAGGCCTCCGTTCGGCTGCCGTATGCCGCGCCGAAAGTGACTGGCTGATCGGGATCAACGGCACCCGCGCGATGACCGCGTTCAATTCCAAGACCGGCGGCTTCCACCTGACCACGGTGGGACGGGTGCAGACACCGACACTGGCGATCGTGGTCGAACGTGAGGACCGCATCCGCAAGTTCAAGCCCAGGGACTACTGGGAACTCGAGGCGCGCTTCGGTTGCCGTGCCGGGCATTATGCCGGACGCTGGTTCGACGAGGGGTTCAAGAAGCGCGACGGCGACGAGCACGCCACCGCGTTCCGGCTGTGGGACGCGGACAAGGCCGAGGCGATCCGCGCCAGGTGCGATGGCAAGCCAGGCAGCGTCTCCGAAGAGGCCAAGCCCTCCACGCAACTCTCGCCGCTGCTGTTCGACCTGACCAGCCTGCAGCGCGAGGCCAACGGACGCTTCGGCTTCTCGGCGCGGGCGACCTTGCAGATCGCACAGGCGCTGTACGAGCGCCACAAGGTGCTGACCTACCCGCGTACCGACGCCCGGGCGCTGCCGGAAGACTATATCGACACCGTCACGACCGTGATGCGGGATCTGCCGCAGGCGTACGCACCGTTCGCGAACGAGATCGTCAAAAGCGGCTGGATCCGGCCCAACAAACGCATCTTCAACAATGCAAAGGTGTCGGATCACTTCGCGATCATCCCGACCGGCACCGTGCCCAAGAGCCTGTCCGAGCCGGAACAGAAGATCTACGATCTGGTCACCCGGCGCTTCCTGTCGGTGTTCTATCCGGCCGCCGAATACCGCATCACCACCCGAATCACCCGGGTCGAGGGCGAGGCCTTCAAGACCGAAGGCAAGGTGCTGGTCAATCCCGGCTGGCTGACGGTTTACGGCAAGGAAGCCGCGAAAGTCGACGACGACAAGGACGGCGGCGCGCAACTGGTGCCGGTCGACCCCGGCGAGACGGTGTCCACCGACGAACTGCTGGTCAAGGCGCTCGCCACCAAACCCCCTGCCCGCTTCAACGAGGCGACGCTGCTGTCGGCCATGGAGGGGGCGGGCAAGATGATCGACGACGAGGAACTGCGCGCGGCGATGGCCGATCGCGGCCTCGGCACACCGGCCACCCGCGCCCAGATCATCGAGGGTCTGATCGCCGAACGATACCTGCACCGCGAGGGACGCGAACTCATTCCGAGCGCCAAGGCCTTCTCGCTGATCACGCTGCTGAAGGGACTGGGCGTGTCCGCGCTGACTTCGCCGGAACTGACCGGGGAGTGGGAGCACAAGCTCGCCAGCATGGAGCGCGGCGGCCTGTCCCGCCCGGAATTCATGCACGAGATCGCCGAGATGGCGCGCGAGATGGTCGAACGCGCGAAGCGCTATGAATCCGACACGGTGCCCGGCGATTTCGTCACGCTGGGTGCGCCGTGCCCGAAATGCGGCGGCGTGGTCAAGGAGAACTACAAGAAGTTCGCATGCCAGGCCTGCGACTGGAGCGCGTGGAAGATCGTCGCCGGCCGGCAGTTCGAGATCGATGAGATCGAGACCCTGCTGCGGGAAGGCAGGGTCGGTCCGCTGACCGGTTTCCGCAGCAAGATGGGGCGATTGTTCAACGCAGAGATCCGCCTCAACGACGACAGGCAACCCGAGTTCGACTTCGGCCAGCCGAAGGAGGGCGAGGCCGAGGAGGCGGTCGATTTCTCCGAGCAGCAGCCGCTGGGTGCGTGCCCGAAATGCGGTGCACACGTCTTCGAGCACGGCATGGCCTATGTCTGCGAGAAGTCGGTCGGACCGGAGAAGACCTGCGACTTCAGATCGGGCAAGATCATCCTGCAACAGGCGGTCGATCGCGATCAGATGAAGAAGCTGCTGACCGACGGGCGCACCGACCTGTTCAAGGAATTCGTGTCAGCCCGCACGCGGCGCAAGTTCTCCGCCTTCCTGGTTCGAGGCCCCGACGGCAAGGTCGGCTTCGAGTTCGAACCGCGCAAACCCAAAGTGGCCAAGGGCGAAGGGGTCGATACCAGCAGCGACAAGGCCGCACCCAAGCCGGCTGCGAAGAAGGCCGGACGCAAGGCCTGACGAGCCGCGTCGGTCGGCGGCGGATTCTGTCCGGAGAGCAAGCTCGCTGCTGCGACCGGCTCAACCAAGCACGCGCTTGGACCAGGCCTCGGTCTGATCCACCGTGTCTCCGACCAGCGCGAAGCCGCGCAAATCGCCACTGCGATCATGAAAACTGGCCTTCACGCCACGCGGTGTCGCCGTTTCCAGCCACTCACCCGCAACCGGAGGCGGCTCACACAGCACCACCGGGCAGGCTTCGAGTTGAAGCCGGTGCAGACGCGGTTTCCAGCGCATGCGTGCGCTGCCACCGCACAGATTGTCGGCAAGGATCCGGCAGCTGGCCTCGATATCCTCCGGCAGGTAAAACAAGCGGCCGCCAAGCTCGACGCATTCACCGATCGCGAAGATGTTGGGGTCGTTCGTCGCCAGCCCTGCATCCACCGTGATGCCACGCCGCGACGCCAGCCCGGCCTCGCGCGCGAGCTGGGTTCTGGATCGATTGCCCAGCACCGCGATCACCAGATCGGCCGACAGCCGGGCGCCGGAGAGGGTGGTCAACTCCAGATCATCCGGGCCCTGGTCCACCCGTATCAGTCCGTCTTCGAGCATGACCCGGACCCCCGCATCGGCAAGGGATCCTGCGAGCCGTGCCGCACACAGCGCGGGTAGCCGGTCACCGAGCAGACGCGTGCCGGCTTCGAACAGCGTGACCGAACGGCCTGCGCGGCGCAGATTGTCGGCAAACTCGCAGCCGACCACGCCGCCGCCCAGGATCACGACGTGCCTGCGACCCGCCAGTTCGTGGCGGAAATAACGGTACTCGTCCAGACTGCCGAGCGTGAGGACCTGCTCGCGCGCCGATCCGCGCAGATTCGACGGGCGCAACGGCTCCGCGCCGCAGGCGAGCACCAGTGCGCCAAAAGACAGCTTTCCGCGTTCGGTGATCAGCAAGCGGTCGTTGCGCTCGATGCGCAACACGCGTGTGCGGGTGCGCACCACCGCATCGAAACGATGCGCCATCTGCTCGGCACTGGCGAGCACGAGCTCGCCCGCATCCTTGCTGCCCGACATGCCGAACGGAAACTGCGCGCGGGAATAGGCGGCACCATCATCAGCGCTGACCAGCGTGATGTCGCGGCCCGCGTCCTTGCGACGGATGGCGCGCAATAGCCCGTACCCGGCCAGTCCGGTTCCGACGATGACGATGGGAGGTGAATGCTGGAACATTGGGCTGCTCCTTTGCGCCCGACGCGGAAGCAAACGCAAATCTCGAGAGCGGGCGCCGAAACGCGTTGTCTGCCGACCTTGTCAGCGAATCCCTACGGAAACTCGCGCCGCACGCGGCCGGCCGTGCAGGTTGAATGCTGCTTCAGGCCGCCTCGGCGGCAGGCAGACCGCCGACCGGCGTCACGCCGGGCAGGGCGCTCTCCATGATGGCAGTGCGCAGCGCGTCGATCGCGCCGCTGCGCGGGTACGTCACGCGCCACGCCAGCGCAACCCGACGCGTAGGCTGCGGTTCGGAGAAAGGTCTGACCGCGACCAGGGCGTTCTGCTCAGGCAAGTCATCTGCGGCGGCACTGGGCAGCACCGTCACGCCCAGTCCGCTCGCCACCATGTGGCGGATCGTCTCGAGCGAACTGCCTTCGAGCGTCCGCTGCAGCCCGCTGACGTTACGGCAGTGCGGACAGACCTCGAGTACCTGATCGCGGAAACAGTTTCCGGCACCGAGCAGCAGCAACTGGTCGTCCGCCAGTGTATCGGGGGCGATATGGCTCAGCGCAGTCCACGGATGATCCGCCGGCATCAGGACCCTGAAGGGTTCGTCGTACACCGGCTGCGCGACGACGCCCGGCTCCTCCAGCGGCAGGGACAGGATGATGACATCGAGCTCGCCGCGTTTGAGCGCCTCCACCAGCCGGGTCGTGAAATTCTCCTGGATCATCAGCGGCATGCGAGGCGCATGGCGATGGACCAGCGGAATGAGTCGAGGCAGCAGATAAGGACCGATCGTGTAGATCACGCCGAGCCGCAACGGACCGGACAGCGGATCCTTGCCGGCCGCCGCGATCTCGGGAATCTGGGCCGCCTCGAGCAGAACCTTTTCGGCCTGATTGACGATCCTCTGGCCGGTCGCCGTGATCTTGACCTCGGTCGCACTGCGCTCGAACAGTTGCACGCCGAGTTCATCTTCGACCTTCTTCACCGCCACCGACAGGGTCGGCTGGCTGACATGGCATTTCTCCGCAGCACGCCCGAAGTGGCGCTCGCGAGCGAGGGCAACGAGATAACGAAGATCGGTTAGTGTCATGGAGGATGCATGCCTTCTTGCGTTGCGTCGAATACGTTGCCCGAATGATGCCATGTTAGCGGAATCGCTGTTCATACGACATCTGCCGAATCTGCAACAAAGCGAAACCTCGATGCCACTGGGACCGCTCGAACGTCAGTCGGTTCGGCGCAGAACGCTTCCCGCGTTATAATCCTTTTCGCATAACAACACGAGCAGAACGTCCTCACTCACCACCATGCGGTTGATTTCATGCGCATCGGGCCTGATGCCGACCCTCTTGACATTGGCATCTAGCTCACCGACTTTGGCCCATGCCGAGCACATGGAATCGTCATTTCTGGAAGCACTGCCGGTGGTGCTGTCGGTATCCCGCATGCCGACCGCGCTCCAGGACGTCCCGGGTGCGGTTTCGGTGATCGATCAGGACCTGATCCGGGCCACCGGCTACCGCAGCATCGCGCGACTCTTCCGTCTCGTACCCGGCATGCAGGTGGGGCAGGAACGCGGCAACGACGACTGGGTGACCTATCACGGGCTCGGCCAGGATTTTCCGAACAACATGCAGGTCCTGATCGACGGTCGCTCGGTGTATTCCCCGCATTTCTTCGGCGGCGCAAACTGGGGGGCGCTGCCGATCGACCTGGCCGACATCGAGCGCATCGAGGTCATCCGCGGTTCGGACTCGGCTACCTACGGGTCGAATGCCTTTCTCGGCGTGGTCAATATCATCACGCACCACACCCGCGAGGACCGCGGACCGTCGGTCGGGATCCGGGTCGGCCAGTCGGGCATTCGCGATGCCTCGGCGCGCATGGTCGCACACCAGGGTCCGCTCGGCGTCAGGGTGTCGGCCAGCAGCCGCAATGACGATGGCTTCTCCAGGCTGCGTGACGACAGCCGCATGAACACGGGCAATCTGCGCGCCGACCTGCGCCTGGACGCTGCCAGCGAAATCAGCCTCTTCGCAGGGATCAGTGAAGGCCGCAACGGGCTTGGTCATCGCGGCACCCCGTTCAACGGCTCGGGCGAGCGCGATGGACACATCGACGACACCTTCGTTCATCTGCGCTGGACCCATGCGCCCAGCGCAGACGAGGCGATCACGCTGAGCTGGTACCAGAACCGCGAGAAGACGCGCGACAAGTGGGAAGTGGACGCGCCGGCCCTGGGGCTGACCGGCATCCCGGTGAACCAGAATCGCAGCAGTCGACGTGACAATCTCGAACTCGTGCACCGCCTTGCGACGGCCGGTGGTCTGCGCGTCGTGTGGGGTGCCGAACTGCGTCGCGACTCACTCGACGCACCGATTCTGTTTCACGGCAGCAACAATGAGAGCGAGCGCCTGTTCCGCCTGTTCGGCAGCCTGGAATGGCGGATCGCCAACGACTGGCTGCTCAACGCCGGCGCGATGGCCGAGCGTTTCGAGAATGATTCGCCGCGTCTGTCGCCCCGACTGTTCATCAACTGGCAGCCGGACCCGAAACAGTCGTGGCGTGCCGGATACTCCCGCGCCTACCGGCATCCGTCGCTGTTCGAGCGCAATGCGGATGTTCGCGTGCTGTCACCCGATGGCGAATTGCTGCACCAGCGGCATATCGCCAACCCGCGCATCGATGCACAGCACATCGACACGCTCGAGCTGGGCTATCGCGGTGATCTGCCGTTCGTCAGGGCCAGATTGGATGCGCGACTGTTTCGTGAACGCATCTCGGAGCTGATCTGGCGGCAGCGCATCGATGCCTTCGAACCGATCGACGCCGCCCGTCCGTATGTCGTAGTCCCTGCGCCGGGCAGCCGGCATGCCGCGATCCAGCAGACGCTGGGGGCAACCCGCTGGTTCAACCTGCCTCGGCATGTGGACCTGACCGGACTCGAGTACCAGCTGCGCTTCTCGCCCTGGAATAATGGCGAGATGACGTTCAATCACGCCCTGATGCGCATGAGTGCACCGTCGATGCCGCAGGTCGAGCGTAGCGTGGCCCCCTATGTCGCAAGCCTCAGCTGGCAGCAGCGCGGTAAGCTGTGGCGCAGCATGCTCACGTTGATGCGCATGGGGCCGATCGATGCCGGCAGCGGCTATGTCCCCGACTATCGCTACACCGTTCCGGCCTACACGACGCTGGACGCGAGCATCGCGCGCAGCTTGAGCGTAGCGGGTATCCCGGCCGAGGTTCGTCTGACCGGTCTCAACCTGCTCTGCAAGCATCAGGAACTGGCCCATCGTCCGTTGCAGAGCCAACGCGACCGACGGGACGGGAACCAGGTCGAACCGCAGGTCTATCTGACGCTGACTGCGGACTTCTGAACACCTTCGGGAACATGCGGGACTCGCGCTCGTCTACGCATGCTGATCGACCAACCAGAAAGGTAGCGAGGAACATGCGAACAATGATTCTGTCGGCAGTGCTTACGGTACTGCTCGTGGCCGGCCTGCCCAACACCCCCATCCTGTCGAACGCGCTGGCCGACACGCACGCAACGCTGGTGCAGCCCAATCGGTTCGGACTCCCGGACTTCGGCGATATGGTCGAGGAAGTGGGAGACGCGGTCGTCAACATCATTGTCGTCCGCCGAGTCGCGACCGCCGAGCGCAGTGGCGCACCCGCTCCGGACGATCCGATGTTCGACCTGTTGCGTCGTTTCGGCATTCCGTTGCCGGGCATGCCCGGCCAGGAGCGCGGCCCGCGCAGCAGTCGCGGCATCGGTTCCGGCTTCATCGTCAGCCAGGATGGCTATGTGTTGACCAACGCGCATGTGGTCGCCGAGCGGGGCGCGGATACGGAAGTCACGGTACGGCTGATCGACCGGCGCGAATTCACCGCCGAAGTGATCGGCAGCGACCCGCGTACCGACATCGCGCTGCTCAAGATCGACGCTGCAGACCTGCCGACGGTACGCATCGGGGATCCGGAACAGTCGCGCGTCGGCGAATGGGTGGTCGCGATGGGGTCACCATTCGGCTTCGACAACACCGTAACTGCCGGCATCATCTCGGCCAAGGCGCGACGCCTGCCTGCAGAGACCTATGTGCCGTTCATCCAGACCGATGTCGCGATCAATCCGGGCAACTCGGGCGGGCCGCTGTTCAACCTCGCTGGCGAGGTCATCGGCATCAATGCGCAGATCTACTCGCCGTCGGGCGGCTTCATGGGCATCTCGTTCGCAATCCCGATCGATGTCGCGATGAACGTCAAGGATCAGCTGATCGAGTTCGGTCGGGTCCAGCGCGGCAAACTCGGCGTGACGATCCAGGCGGTGGACGCCGATCTGGCACAGACCTTCGGACTGTCCGAACCGGCCGGGGCGCTGGTCTCCAACGTCGAGCCGAACAGCGCGGCAGCCAAGGCCAAGTTGCAGCCGGGCGACGTCGTGCTGTCGGTCGACGGCGTGAAGGTCGCCGATTCGGCCGATCTGCCTCGCATCATCGGCGAGAAGCGGCCGGGAACGCAGATTCGAATTGAGATCTGGCGTGACGGCCGCAGCCGCGACATCACCGCCACACTTGACGAGATGCAGTCTGAAACCATCGCCACTGCAGCCATGCCGGCACGCCCCGGCGAGGATGCCGGCAGTCGGCTCGGTCTCACCGCCCGGGCGCTCACCGCCAACGAGGCCAGCCAGGTCGACGCGGCCGGCGGGCTGATGGTCGAGTCCGTCACCGGTCCGGCGGCCAAGGCCGGGTTACGCCAGGGCGACGTGATCCTTGCGCTGAACAATCAGCCTGTGAGCACGGTCGAAGCGTTCCGCAGCCTGCTCGGCCAGGCCGGTGATCGCTTCGCGCTGTTGATCCAGCGCGGCGGTTCGAGGCTGTTCGTGCCGGTGCGCATCGAGTGATCGCCAAGGGGATCGTCTCGAACGATCCCGGGTCGAACATCGACTTCCGTCCCCCGCTGCGAGGCTCTACGAGGACCTCGCAGCGGGGGATGAATCCTCATGGCAGCGTGATCGCCGACTGATCCATCCGGCCGCGACCGATCACCTCCATCGCCTGTGCAGGTCATGCACTGTTTGCGTCCGAAGGTTCGACGCGGCGTTGCCGCATGAATTCACCCAGAATGCGCGCGGTATGCGAGACGGGCTGGTCGCACACCGATTCCACCGGCCCCTGCGCGACGATCTCGCCGCCGTTCTCGCCGCCTTCCGGACCGAGATCGATCAGCCAATCTGCCTCGGCCATCACATCGAGGTCATGCTCGATCACCAGCACCGTGTGACCGGCATCCACCAGGCGGTGCAGCACCCGGATCAGCTTCTCGACATCGGCCATGTGCAGACCCACGGTCGGTTCGTCCAGCACATACAGCGTGTGCTTTTCGGGCGGCAGCGGCCGGCCGCCGGTGGGCAGCCCCTCGCCGGCGCGGCCGCGCACCTTGGCCAGTTCGGTCACCAGCTTGATCCGCTGTGCCTCGCCGCCCGACAGCGTCGGACTCGGCTGCCCCAGCGTCAGATAGCCCAGCCCCACATCGTTCAGCAAAGACAGCGGATGCGCGATCGACGGATGCGCACCGAAGAATTCCACCGCCTCCTCGACCGGCATCGCCAGCACGTCGGCCACCGACTTGCCGCGCCATTTCACCGCCAATGTCTCCGGGTTGAAACGGCCCCCGCCGCACACATCGCAGGGCAGCTTCACGTCCGGCAGGAAGTTCATCTCGACAGTGATCTGCCCCTGACCCTCGCATGCCGGACAACGGCCCGCACCGGTGTTGAACGAGAAGCGTGACGCGCTCCAGCCGCTGGCCCTGGCATCGAAGGTCTCGGCGAACAGCTTCCGGATCGCATCCCAGAAACCGACATAGGTCGCCGGACAGGAACGCGGCGTCTTGCCGATCGGCGTCTGATCCACTTCCAGCACCCGCCCGACCGCCTGCCAGCCGTGAATCGCATCGCAGCCCAGTGGCTGGAAGGTCGCGGCCGACACAGCGACCGGAGCGGCAAACTTCGACGCCGCCGCGCCCTTGCGCCCCCTCGCAGGGGCACCCTCGGTCGCGGCGGCGCTACGACCGGCCTGCTTGCCGGTCCGCGCGCTCGCCGCCCCGCGCACCAGCGACGCCAGCAACACGTCGCGCGCCAGCGTGGACTTGCCCGAGCCGGACACGCCGGTGACCACGGTCAGCCGGCCGAGCGGCACACGCGCGTCGACCGCGTTGAGATTGTGCAGCGTCGCGCCCTCGACCGTGATCGCCGGGTGGTCGTCGCCGACCGTGCGGCGCGGCTGCACCGGATGCCTCAGCGGCGCGCGCAGGCACGCGCCGGTCGCGGATTCGGGCGATGCGACCAGATCGGCGAGGCGACCTTCGGCCACGACCCGGCCACCGCGCACGCCGGCACCCGGGCCGAGATCGATCACATGGTCGGCACGCCGGATCGTCTCCTCGTCATGCTCGACCACCAGCAAGGTGTTGCCCCGATCGCGCAATGCCTCGAGCGTGTCGAGCAGCAACTGATTATCGCGCGGGTGCAGGCCGATCGTCGGTTCGTCCAGGATGTAGCACACGCCCCGCAGGTTGGAGCCGAGCTGTGCCGCGAGCCGGATGCGCTGCGCCTCACCGCCGGACAGCGTCGGCGCGGCACGGTCGAGGGCCAGATAGCCCAGACCGACCTTTCTCAGAAACGCGAGCCGCCCCTGTATCTCGTCCTTCAGATCGCGGCCGATGTCGGTCTCGCGGCCCGCCAGTACGAGCTGGTCGAAGAAACCGGAGACCCGCTCGACCGACAATGCCGACAGCGCGTGGATGCCCTGCTCGCGAAAGCGCACCGCGCGCGCCACCGGGTTCAGCCGCGCACCGGCGCAGGCCGGGCAGACCGTCCCACCGCCTTCACCCGCGTCCAGCACGTCGGCCGCATCGCCCAGGTCCAGCGCATCCGGATCCTCGACCCGGCCAGTGATCTTCAGCCCGGTGCCATAGCAGCTGGGGCACCAGCCGTGCTTTGCGTTGTACGAGAACAGCCGCGGATCCGGTTCGGGAAAGCTCGTGCCGCAGCATGGACAGGCGCGTCGGGTCGAGAAGGTCACCGGGTTGGCACCGAGCGCACCGAGCTCGAGCACCTTGACCACGCCCTTGCCGTGCTCCAGCGCGTCGCCGAGCTGGATGCGCAGCGTCGCCTCAAGCTCCGCCCTGACCACCAGCATGCCGACCGGCAGGTCGATCACATGCTCCTTGTACCGGTCCAGCCGCGGCCATTTGCGGGTCGGCAGATATTCGCCATCCACGCGCAACTGTTCGTACCCCTTGCCGCGCGCCCATTTGGCGAGATCGGTGTACAGGCCCTTTCGATTGACGATCAGCGGCGCCAGCACCTCGATCGACTTGCCCGCGAAATCACGCTGGATCTGGGCCACGATCGCATCGAAGCTCTGCGGCACCACCGGCACGTCGCACTCCGGGCAGTACTGGGTGCCGAGCTTCACATACAGCAGACGCAGAAACGGCTGGATCTCGGTCAGCGTGCCGACCGTGCTCTTGCGCCCGCCACGACTGACCCGCTGCTCGATCGCGACCGTCGGCGGGATGCCGAACAGGGCGTCGACGTCCGGCCGGCTCGCCGGCTGCACGAACTGGCGCGCATACGCGTTCAGCGACTCGAGGTAGCGCCGCTGGCCTTCGCCGAACACGATGTCGAACGCGAGCGTGGACTTGCCGGAGCCGGACAGGCCGGTGATCACCGTGAACCGGTCGCGCGGGATGCGCAGGCTGACATCCTTCAGGTTGTGCTCGCGGGCATGGCGGATCTCGATCGCGTTGTCACGTACCACCGGGTAGGCGGCACGCGCTTCGGCCGCGATCGGCTGCGGCGAGACCGGGTCGGCGGCACGCGCCAGCGCGTCGGACCACGCGCGCATCGCGCGGCCGGTGTGCGATGCGGCACAGCCCATCACAGTCGAGGGCGTGCCGGTGGCGATGACTGCGCCGCCCTCCTCGCCGCCTTCCGGGCCGAGATCGATGATCCAGTCGGCGGCGAGCAGCACATCGAGATTGTGTTCGATCACGACCAGCGCATGACCGGCATCGAGCAGTTTGTCGAACGCGAGCAGAAGCACCGCGACATCCTGGAAGTGCAGGCCGGTGGTCGGCTCGTCGAACAGGAACAGCAACCGGTCGGTCTTCACATCCTCGCCCGGCTTCGATAAGGCTTTGCGCGGCCGGGCTTTCGCGTAACCGGCCGGTTTCCTGCGTCCCGCCTCGGCCAGGTGACCGGCGAGTTTGAGTCGCTGCGCCTCGCCGCCGGACAGGGTCGGCACCGGCTGGCCGAGACGCAGGTATTCCAGGCCGACATCGGCCAGCGGCGCGAGCACCCGCTGGATCTCCGCATCGTCGGCAAAGAAGCCCAACGCTTCCGATACGGTCATGTCGAGCACATCCGCGACCGACCGGCCGCGCACCTGCAGTTCCAGCACTTCGGGGCGGTAGCGCCTGCCGTCGCAGTCGGGACAGCGCAGGTACACATCGGACAGGAACTGCATCTCGACGTGCTCGAAGCCGGAACCTGTGCAGGTCGGACAACGCCCGGTGCCGGCGTTGAAACTGAAGGTGCCCGGCGTGTAGCCACGGCTCTTCGCGTCCGGCAGGCCGGCGAACTGCTTGCGGATCGCGTCCCATGCGCCGACGTGGCTGACCGGGGTCGAGCGCGCGCTCTTGCCGATCGGTGACTGGTCCACCATCACCACGCCGGAAAGATGCGCCAGACCTTCGAGCGCTGCATGGGTCCCGGGGGTCTCGCCCGCCTGGCCGAACTGGCGCGCCAGCGCCGGATGGAGCACGTCCTGGATCAGCGTGGACTTGCCCGAGCCGGACACGCCGGACACGCATACCAGCGAACCGAGCGGAATGCGCACATCGATGGCGCGCAGGTTGTGCTGCGCGGCCCCGATCAGCGTGAGCGCCGGCCCGTCCGCCTCGACCGGCCGGCTTCGACGACCGGCATCGACACGACGGCGGCCCGACAGATAGGCACCGGTGACCGAGTCCGGGTTGGCCGCGATCTCGGCCGGCGTCGCATAGGCGACGATCTCGCCGCCGCGTTCGCCGGGGCCGGGTCCGATGTCGAGCAGGCGGTCGGCCGCGAGCATGACCTGCGGATCGTGCTCCACCACGACCAGCGTGTTGCCGGCGTCGCGCAGGCGGGTCATCACGCCGAGGATGCGGTCGATGTCGCGCGGGTGCAGGCCGATCGACGGCTCATCGAGCACGAACAGCGTGTTGACCAGCGATGTGCCCAGCGCAGTGGTGAGGTTGATGCGCTGCACTTCGCCACCGGACAAAGTGCGTGACTGGCGGTCCAGTGTCAGATAGGACAGTCCGACGTCGGCGAGATAGTCGAGCCGGCTGCGCAACTCGCCCATCAGCAGATCGGTCGCTTCGTCCAGCGGTACTGGCAGCTCGAGTCGCTCGATGAAGGCCCGGACCTTGCTGATCGGCAGCGCCATCAGTTCGTGGATCGCCAGGCTGGTCAAGCTTCCGTCGATCAGGTTGGCGCCGTGCGTGGTATCTGCGCCGGCCACGGGGGGCGACGGGCTTCGTTCGCTGCGGGGCAGAGGCCTCAGCCCGTCGTCCCCCCCGTCCAGCGCTGTCGCCGCGGGACGCCTTTCTCCCAGCCGCCATAAGAGTGCCTCCGGCTTCAGACGTGCCCCATGACAGGCCGGACATTCCGTGTAACTCCGGTAACGCGACAGCAGCACCCGGATGTGCATCTTGTAGGCCTTGGTCTCCAGCCATTCGAAGAATCGCCGCACGCCGTACCATTTGCGCGGCCAGGACGATTCCCAGCTCTTCCAGCTGTCGTCGCCCTCGAGCAGCCAGTGGCGATGCTCGGGCGACAGCTCGCGCACCGGGACGTGCATCGGGACGCCGTACTTCTTCGCCATCTTGTCGAGATCGTCCTGGCACTCCCTGAAGCTCGGACTCTGCCAAGGCTTGACCGCGCCGTCGGCCAGCGTCCTGGATTCATCCGGGATGGCCAGGCCGAAATCGACGCCGATCACGCGACCGAAACCACGACAGGTGTCGCAGGCACCGACGGCCGAGTTGAACGAGAACAGGCCGGGGGTCGGATCGGAATAATGGATGTCGCAGTCCGCACAGTGCAGATCGCGGCTGAAGCGCCACAGGGTCTCGGCAGGTTCGGTCAGGGCATGCACCGCGATGCGCCCCTTGCCGTGTTCCAGCGCGGTCTCGATCGCGTCTGTGATACGGCTGCGCTCGGCGCTTCCGATGCGAAAGCGATCCTGCACCACGTAAAGCACGTCCCCCGTCTTGCCGGGCATCCGTGTATGGATGCGGGTATAACCCTGGCGCTTGAGCAGGTCGGTGATCTCGGCTTCGCTGAAGCTGGCCGGGATCGGCACCGGGAAGCTGACGACCAGACGCGGATCATGCCCGGCACAGCGTTCGGCCAGCGCGGTGACGATGCGGTCGGTGTCGTCGCGCGTGACCCTCGCCCCGCAGCCGCGGCAGCAGAGGTTCGCGGCACGCGCATACAACAGCTTGAAATGGTCGGCGAGCTCGGTCATCGTGCCGACGGTCGAGCGCGAGGTCCGCACCGGATTGGTCTGGTCGATCGCGATCGCCGGCGGGACGCCTTCGATGCGGTCCACCCGCGGTCGGTCCTGGCGGTCCAGGAACTGGCGCGCATACGGCGAGAAGGTCTCGACGTAGCGACGCTGGCCCTCGGCATACAGCGTGTCGAACACCAACGAGGATTTCCCCGAACCCGACACGCCGGTGACGACGGTCAGTTCGTTCAACGGCAGATCCAGCGACAGATTCTTCAGATTGTTCTGGTTGGCGCCGCGAATGCGAATCGAGTCGGACATGGGCGAGGGGCGGGCTTAAACTGTGAGGGACCGGAGACAGATTCTATCGCCGCGTCCAGGTTCCCTTCGGAAAACAATTCTGAGTGCCGCATGACACACGCTGCCCTGCTCATCGTCGACGTCCAGCACGGCTTCATCAACGATGCGACCGCGCATATTCCAGCGCGGGTCCAGGCCTTGCAGGCGACCTACCCGCTGGTGATCGCGACCCGTTTCCTGAATCTGCCGGGTTCCAACTACCGTCGCCTGATCCACTGGCATCGTTTCGGGCCGGACAGCGACGACATCGCGCTCGCATTCGAGCCCCGGGCGGATGCGGTACGGCTCGACAAGCCACGCTACACCTGCGTGGATGGCGACTTTCTCGCGCTGCTGGATGCGCATCGGATCGACGCGATCCATGTGTGCGGCATCAACACCGACATCTGCGTCACCAAGTGCGCGGTCGATCTGTTCGAGGCGGGGCGCACCCCGGTGGTGCTCGCGCACTATTGCGCCAGCCATGCAGGCCAGGACTTTCATGATGCCGCACTGCGCATTCTGGCAAGATTCATCGGCCGCGATCAGATCCGCTTCGGCGAGGCCGGGCACACCGGTGTCGGGGCCTGATTCAGGCCAGGATGAGCCTGCCGGATCGTTCGTGACAGGAACGGCCCGTCCGTAAAAAGTCGGGGCCCGGACGACTTTCGTCGTCCGGGCCCCGGGATTCGCCGAAGCGAATGCGTTCGGTGAATTACTTGCCGAGCTTCTGGAACTGGGCCATCGCCGTCTGACTGGCCTGGGTCGCCAGCGCGGTGAAAGCTTCGCCCTGGGACTTCATCAGGTTGAACAGGCGGGTGTTGGCGTCGACATTGAATTTGACGACATCTTCCGGGGTCTTCAGGCTCTTGGCCTTCTCGACTTCGCTCTGGAAGAAGGCCATCAGCTCTTCGCCGGACTTCTTCTGCAGTTCGATGGACTTGCCGATGGCTTCGGCTTGCATGGCCATGAGGGCCTGGATGGCTTCGACGGGCTTCTGGAAATCAAGTTTGGTAGTCATATTCGTTCTCCGGTTTATGAAATGTTGCAGTGCACAATTGACACTATATACATCTGCACCCGAGAGTCAAGGACAATCGTAAGAATATTCTTCATGGGTCAAACTCGCACGTCGGATCAGGCGCAGTTGAACTCACCCGGACTTTCGTACCGACCCTGTGCGCGATGGTCAGGTTTGCCGGCAATCCGGTGCTGTCCGGCGCGCTGGCCTCGGGCATCGGGTAAGCGGCCTGGTACACCCGTGCTGCGCGCCGCCTGACCCGGAGATTCGGCACCTGCCGCTGAGGGTGCGACGCGGCTTCGTCCGGGCGGGCGTGTCAGTGGGCGAATGCAGACCGCGGACAGCCCCGTGGGGGCATGCGGCCCGGACCACGGCGCGTCAGTCGTCTTCTTCCGCCATCTCCAGAATCGCACCGACGATGTCGTTCATCGTGACGATCCCGGCAAGCTCGTTGGTCGCGGTCACCAGCAGGCGGCGAATGTTCATGCTCACCATCAGGCGTGCCGCATGTCTGACGTCGAGTTCGCGTGATATCGTCAGCGCCGGCTTCGCGCAGATGTCGTAGACGTTGATCAGATCGATGTCGCCTTCCTCGGCGACGATGGTCTTCAGGATATTCGTATAGGTGATGATGCCGAACGCGTCGTGCTGGTCACGCTTGTCGACCACCAGCGACTTCACGCCGCGCTGCTTCATCACGCGCATCGCGTCCCGGATCGTCGCCAGCGGCGAGATGGTCACGACCTCGCGAACCATGATGTCTTTTACCAGCATGCCGATCCCCCTGTCAGAGTTCGTTCTTGATGTGCTCTTCGAACTGGTGAATCTGCGTCAGGTCGATGCCGGCGATATGTTCGAGCGGTATCGTGAACACCACGCCCTTGGTGTGGTTCCTGAGATCCAGTTCCTTGCTGATGTCCTTCAGTATCGTAAGCGACAGTTTCTTTTCGAGCACGAAGACCAATACCGACTGGCTGCCCTCGTAGGTCAGTCCGAAGAAGGTTTTCTTCTCCTTCGCGCCGATTCCGCGGGCATCGAGAATGGTGACGCCGCCGGCACCGGATCGCTTGGCCACATCGATGGCCTTCTCCTCCAGATCTTTGGCCAGGATCGCAACGAGTACCGAGAATTTCACGATGTTTCTCCTTTGCTCCGGGTAAGCCCTGCAGCGTAAAGAGCATAAAGCATCACGGTCACGATGGGAAAAATGGACGCGAACGCGATCAGGCCGAATCCGTGGGCGAGCCATGGCGCCGCGGGAGCGACCAGCAAAGCCAGGCCCATGCACCGCCCTCGGATACGCTCATGTTTTCAGGATAATGCAGCACCGACGCGGGGGCAAAGAAGATCGCCCGCCGGACCGGGATCAGCCACCCGGGTGACGGTGCACGCCGTGGCATCCGACTCGCCCGACAGATGCTTTTGCGCTAATGTGTTCCGGGCGGATCGATCCGCAACGACACATTCCGATCGATCCATCGAACCCTTGCGATCCGGCCGCGTGCGGGCGCGGTCGGTCCTCGAATGCCAGGACTCCGACATGTCGATCATCACGCCAGGCTTGTGCATACGCGACGACGAAGTCGACATCACCGCGATCCGGGCGCAGGGCGCCGGCGGGCAGAATGTGAACAAGGTGTCGAACGCGGTACACCTGCGCTTCGACATCCGGGCCTCGTCGCTGGACGACGCGCTGAAGGCGCGCCTGCTGGCGCTGAACGACGACCGGATCACCCGTGACGGCGTAATCGTGATCAAGGCGCAGAAATACCGCAGCCTGGACAAGAATCGCGAAGACGCGATGCTGCGGCTGCAGAAACTCGTGGACAGCATCGCGACGCCCCCGCGCCCACGCAAACCGACCCGTCCGACCGCCGGATCACAACGCAAGCGCCTGGAGCGCAAGCAGTTGCACGGTCGCCTGAAGGCAAGCAGGGCTCGCGTGCACGAGTAGGAAACGATGCGAGGACAACGATGAACGCGCTACCCGGACCTTATTCCACCGCCTTTGCGATACGCGGCCTCGGGCTGGCGGCGCTGTGGTGGGTGCTTGCCGGAGGCGAAGCCTGGGCGGCCGGCGGCGTGCTGGCGCTGCTGATCGCGGGGATTAGCCTGTTGCATACGCCACCGTCCGAATATCGCCTCGCGATCCGCCGTATCCCCGGCTTCACGGTGTTCTTCCTGACCCAGTCGCTGCGCGCCGGTGTCGACGTCGCCCAACGCACGCTGGACCGGTCGCTGCCCTTGGAGCCGGCAATGCTGCGCGTCCCGCTGCGCCTGCCGGCCGGTGCGCCCACCTGGTGGCTGATGCTGGTGATCAGCCTGCTGCCGGGCACCCTGAGCGTACGTCTGGCGGGCCGGACGCTGGAGCTGCATTGTCTGGACGAGCGCCTCGACGTGCTCGCCGATCTGCGTCGCGCCGAAACCGCGATCGGGCGTCTGTTCGACTGCGAGCCCGCTGCGGACGGAGCCGGCCCACGATGAGCCTGCCCGTGGATGCGCTGCTGGATCTGTTCGCGCTCGCATTGCTCGGGTCGCTCGCGCTCGGGCTGATCCGTATCTGGCGCGGCCCGGGGTTCGCCGACCGCATGCTCGCCGCGCAACTGCTCGGCACCACTGGCGTGGCGCTGCTGATCGTGCTGGCCGAGCGCATGGCACAACCGGCGCTGCGTGACGTCGCGCTGGTGTTGGCCCTTCTGGCGCTGCTCGCGGTGCTGGCCTTCGTCGCCCGGGTGTGGACCCCGGACGATGTCGCCAGGAACGAAACACGACGCAAGGGGCCGCCCGATGATTGAGTGGCTGCGCATGCTGCTGATCGCGACCGGGGTCGGATTCTTCATCGTCGGCTCGGTCGGCCTGCTGCGCTTTCCGGATGTGTACACCCGGGTGCATGCACTGACCAAGGCGGACAACCTCGGCCTGGGCCTGATCGTGCTTGGCCTTCTGCCTGGCGCGGATTCGATCGCGGCCGGGGCGAAGCTGGTGCTGATCTGGTTGCTCGCGCTGGTCGCGTCGGCCTGTTCCGGCTATCTGGTCGCGCGCACCGCGCGTCGGCGCGGGGTCGCACCGTGGCGGGCCGCCGCCAGCCGGGACGCGCGTGCGCAGGGAGATGAACGGTGATGGGCTGGTTCGACGGCCTGCTGGGACTCACGTTGTGCGTGACCGCCGCGCGCGCATTGAGCTCGCGCGACCTGTTTCGCGCGGTGGTCATGTTCATCGTGTTCGGACTGCTGATGGCACTGGTCTGGATCCGGCTCGACGCGCCGGACATCGCACTGGCCGAGGCGGCCATCGGTGCCGGGCTGACCGGCGTGCTGCTGCTGGATACGCTGGGTTACCTGCGCCGTCGCTTCGAGGCCCGCGAACACGAGGCGGACGAGCAATGAGGCCGCGTCTGTGGATCGCGGCGGTTGCGAGCCTGCTGGTGGCGCTCGCGCTCGGTTTCGCAATCCTCGAACGACCGGTGCCGACCGAAAATCTGCCGGCACGAACCGCCTCGGCGATCGGCGACGCCGGTGTCGCCCATCCGGTGACCGCGGTGCTGCTCGAGTTTCGCAGCTTCGACACGCTGCTCGAGATCGCGGTGCTGCTGGTCGCGGTGGTGGTCGCGCTGGCGCTGCGCGAGGCGCAGCCCGATGGCGCCGACCGCATGGGCCTGGACAATCCATTGTTGCACGCGGTGATCGGCCTGCTGCTGCCCTTGATGCTGCTGGTCACCGCCTATCTGCTGTGGGCCGGGAGTACGCGACCCGGCGGGGCCTTTCAGGCCGGCGCGGTGCTCGCCGCCTGCGGGGTGCTGCTGCGCCTGTCGGGCACGACGCTGCACGGGCTGGAGCATGGCGCATCGCTGCGCATCGGTCTTGCGGCCGGACTGCTGGTTTTCGTCGCGGTCGGCGCCGCGCCCATGATCGGCGGCGGCTTGTTCCTGGACTACCCGGATGCCTACGCCGGCGGCCTGATCCTGTTCATCGAGGTCGCGCTGACGCTGTCGATCGGGCTCGCCCTGCTCAGTCTCTTCCGGCTCGCGCCACCGCAGTCGGACAGCCCGCACTTCGATGACCGGCGACTCGGCAAGCGCGAATGAGATGCCGATGAGGAGGACGTCATGAGCAGCGCAGGGTTTTACGCGTGGATCGGCGTCGTGCTGTGCGGCCTGGGGCTGTTCGGTTTCATCGCGCACCGCCATCTGCTGCGGCGGCTGCTCGCATTCAATATTATGGGCAGCGGCAGTTTCCTGATCCTGGTCGGGCTCGCGCAGCACGGACGCGGACCGGATCCGGTGCCGCAGGCCCTGGTGCTGACCGGCATCGTGATCGCTGTCGCCTCGACCGCGCTCGCGCTGGTGATCCTGCGTCGCTGGTATCGCATCAGCGGCGAAAGCACGCTGCCGGAGGACGTGTGACCGCCGGATGGGCGCTTCCCTGGCTGTTCGTGGTGCCGCTGATCGGCGCGCTGTTCAGCCTGCTGACGGTGGAGCCGTGGCGTGCACGGCTCAGCCTGGCCCTGTTGCCAGCCCTGTGGTGGGCCACCGTGGCGCTGATCGTCGCACTGGTCGAACACGGCGTGATCGCCTATGCACCGGGCGGCTGGGACGCGCCTCTGGGAATCGCGCTGCGCGCCGACGGACTGGCGGTCGGCATGGTGGTGCTGACCACGGTGGTCTTCAGCCTGTGTGCGATCTACTCGTTCGGACAGGCGCAACGTGCCGACGGCCATGAGCAGCTGTGGCCACTGGCCTGGTTTCTGCTGACGGCGCTGAACGGCATCTGGTTGTCGGCGGACATCTTCAACCTGTATGTCGGGCTGGAACTGCTCGGTTTGGCCGCCGTCGGGCTGGTCGCGCTGAAGGGCAGTGCCGAAGCGCTGCCCGCTGCGATGCGCTACCTGCTCGCGGCGCTACTCGGTTCGCTCGCCTATCTGCTCGGCGTCGCACTCCTGTACGCCGCCACCGGCAGCCTCGCAATCGCCGATCTCGCTGCGCTCGGCGCGGACAATGTCTCGACGCGGATCGCACTGGCGCTGATGGCGCTGGGGCTGATGCTGAAGACCGCGCTGTTCCCGCTTCACACCTGGCTGCCACCGGCTCACGGCGGTGCGCTGCCGCCGGTGAGCGCCTTGCTGTCGGCGCTGGTGGTGAAGGCTTCGTTCTACATCCTGCTCCGGCTGTGGCTTGCGCTCGACGCCGAAACCGGCATGGTCGCCGCCGCGCAACTGCTCGGTCTGCTCGGCGCAGCCGCGGTGTTCTGGGGCGGCTGGATGGCGTGGCGCCAGACCCGACTCAAGTATCTGGTCGCATACTCCACGGTCGCGCAGATCGGCTACCTGTTCCTGTTCTTTCCACTGGTGACCGGCACCGCGCGCGAGGCCGCGCATCTCGCGTGGGACGGCACGCTGCTGATGCTGATCGCGCACGCGCTGGCCAAGGCCGGCATGTTTCTCGCGGCCGGCAATCTGGTGTTCGCGATGGGCAGCTCGCAGATCGCCGATCTGAACGGTATCGGACGCTTCCGGCCGCTGTCGCTGCTGAGCTTCGGCGTGGCCGGCGTGAGCCTGATGGGCCTGCCGCCCAGCGGTGGTTTCACCGCCAAATGGCTGCTGTTGCAGAGCGCACTCGCCAGCGGTCAGGGCGCATGGGTCGCGGTGCTGATGCTGGGCGGCCTGTTGAGCGCGGTCTATGTGTTCAAGGTGCTACGCCATGCCTTCGTCGAGGGTCCGACCCGCGACACCTTCCGCTCGGCGCCGCTGGCGATGGAACTGAGCGCGCTGCTGCTCGCATTCGCGAGCCTGCTGATCGGTCTCGGCGCGCATGAGCTACTGATCTGGCTGCGGCTCGGCAGTCCGTTCGAAGCGGGTGGTTCGGCATGATCGACTGGAAAGCGTGGCTTCCACTGCTCGTGGTCGGGACGTCGCTGGTGGCCGCGATCGGCATCTTTCTGCTGCAGGAGCACCGGCACAGCTTGCGCACCACCTTCAACCTCGGCGCGGCGCTGCTGAAGCTCGCGCTGGTGGTGTGGATGGCAGTCGGCGTGCTCGACCAGGTCCGCCACGAAACCCGTTTCCAGCTGGTCGAGGGCGTGAGCTTCATCCTGCGCGCCGATGCGCTCGGCATCATGTTCGCTGGCCTGTCGTCGGTGCTGTGGCTGTTCACGACGATCTACGCGATCGGCTATCTCGAGAACGCCCCCAACCGCAGCCGCTTCTTCGGCTTCTTCAGCCTGTGCGTCGCAAGCACGGTCGGCATCGCACTGGCCGGCAACCTGTTCACGTTCTTCCTGTTCTATGAGCTGCTGACCTTGTCCACCTATCCTTTGGTGGTGCATCGCGGCACCGAGAAGGCCTTGCGCGCCGGACGGGTCTATCTCGCCTACACGCTCGGCGGCGGGGCGGTGCTGCTGCTCGGCGTGGCCAGCCTGCACGCGCTGGCCGGCGACGTGGAGTTCGCCGCCGGTGCCGGCCTGCGCGCGCTCGATCCAGCGCTGCACCCCCTGCTGGCGGTGATCTTCGTGTTGCTGATCATGGGCTTGGGTGTGAAGGCGGCGCTATTGCCGCTGCACGGCTGGTTGCCGACCGCGATGGTTGCGCCGGCACCGGTCAGCGCGCTGCTGCATGCGGTGGCGGTGGTCAAGGCCGGCGCATTCGGTATCGTACGGGTCGTCTATGACGTGTTCGGTATCGAATTCGCGTGGCGACTGGGTCTGCTCGAACCACTGGTGTGGCTCGCTTGCGCGACCATCCTGTACGGGTCGATCCGCGCACTGGCGCAGAGCGACCTGAAGCGGCGGCTGGCCTTCTCCACGGTCAGCCAGGTTTCGTACATCGTGCTCGGGGTCGCGCTGTTCGGACCGATCGGCACGGTGGGCGGGCTGGTGCACCTGCTGCATCAGGGTCTGATGAAGATCACGCTGTTCTTCTGTGCGGGCAACTACGCGGAGACGCTGGGCGTGCATCGCATCGACGAACTCGACGGTGCCGGACGCCGCATGCCGGCGACCAGCGTCGCGTTCACGATCGGGGCCTTCGGCATGATCGGCCTGCCGCCGCTGGCCGGTTTCGTGACCAAATGGTATCTGGGCATCGGTGCGATCGACGCAGGCATGACATGGGTGGTCGCGGTGCTGATCGTGAGCAGCCTGCTGAACGCAGCCTACTTTCTGCCCATCCTGCAGCGGATCTGGTTCCGGCCGCAGCGCGCAGCATGGCCGGACGAGCATTTCCGGGACTGCCGCGACACCCACCCGTGGCTGCTGCTGCCGACGCTGGCGACCGCGTCATTCAGCGTCGCCGCGGGCCTCTTCGCCGGCATGCCGTTCTCGCCGCTGTACTGGGCCGAGGTCGTCGTATTGCGGGAGTACCTGCCTTGAACCCAGAAACCGCAGTTGACCGCTCATTTGTTGCCTGAATAATTGATGAATACTGACGTTCTTTTCTTCGAAAAGGCTCACCAGATGGATGAACGCGCTACGCACCCGATTGCACGCCTGACGCGCCGCCTGGCTGCGTTGCTCCTCGTTGCAGGGCGTGACCATGCGGCCTCGTCGCGCCTTGCCAGACGACGCGCCAGACGCACACTCGGGCACGTCCAACTGCGGTTTCTAGGTTGAACGCCGCGATCGACGGCTTCGGTCTGGTCCTCGCGCCGACACTGCCGCTGGTGATGCTGATCGCGTGGTGCGTGCCGGGTTTTCGCGGCCGGATCGCGTGCTGGCTTCCCTATGCCGCGGTGCCTGCGCTGCTGCTCGCGCTGGGCGGCGAGAGCGGCGCAGTGGCGCGGCTGGACGGGTTCCTGTTCGGCGCGGTGCTGGCGCTGGACGAATTGAACAGGGTGTTTCTCGCCTTCACCGCGCTGCTGTGGCTGGGCGCCGGCTGGCATGCCCGCGGCCATCTCGCCGGCGATCCTGATGCCGACGGCTTCCGGCTGTTGTGGTTCGCGACCATGTCCGGCAACTTCGGCCTGATCCTGGCGCAGGACGTCGCGAGCTTCTACGCAGCGTTCGCGCTGATGACCTTCGCCGCCTACGGGCTGGTGATCCACAGTCGCTCGGCCGACGCGATCCGTGCCGGCCGGATCTACCTGATCATGGCTATCCTCGGCGAGGCCCTGATCCTCAGCGGGCTGCTGTTCGCCGCCGCCGGTGTCGCTGCACCGCTGACGGTACTGATGTCGGAATTGCCCGGCGCGATCGCGGTATCGTCCCGACGCGACCTGATCATTGCCTGCCTGTTCGCCGGCTTCGGCATCAAGGCCGGGCTGCCGCTGCTGCACCTGTGGCTGCCGCTGGCGCATCCGGTCGCGCCGGTGCCGGCCAGCGCGGTGCTGTCCGGCGCGATGATCAAGGCCGGCCTGCTCGGCTGGCTCACGACGCTGCCGCTGGGCCTGGTCAGCCTGCCCGGCTGGAGTCTCGCGGTGATGCTGACCGGCTTCATCGCCGCCTTCGGCGCCGCACTGATCGGCGTGAACCAGCGAACACCTAAGGCCGTGCTGGCCTACTCCAGCGTCAGCCAGATGGGACTGATGACGGTCGGGGTCGGCGCAGCCCTGCAGGCACCCGAGGCCTGGCCGGTACTGGCGTCCGCGATCGCGCTATACGCGCTGCACCATGGCCTGGCCAAGGGCGCGCTATTCCTCGGCGTCGGCATCGCCGCGCGGGCCGGCGGCCGCTTGTCGAATCCGCGATCACGCTGGCTGTGGCTCGCACTGGCGCTGCCGGGACTGTCGCTGGCCGGCCCGATGGTCAGCGGCATGGCGGCCAAGACCAGCCTGAAGGCCGCGTTCGAGGCCGGGCTACAGCTGCCGGCGTGGTGGACTCAGCTGCCACTGATGATGGGCGTGGCCGCAATCGGCACGACCGGATTGATCGCTCGCCATCTGTGGCTGTTGCGCGACATCGCGCAGGGCGAACCCGCCAGCCGCTCCGAATGGCTGGGATGGGGCTTCACGCTGGCCGCAAGCAGCCTCGGCCTGATCCTGCTGCCGTGGCTGCCGGTCCCGACGCCGTGGCCGGACGCGCTGCGCGCGCTGCCGGACCTGATCTGGCCGGTGCTGGCCGGGGGACTCCTCGCGGTACTCGCCCACCGTCACCTGAAGACCTGGCCGATCCCGGCCGGCGACGCGCTGATCCCGATCGAAGGCCTGATCCGCCGGTTCCGGATCGGCTGGCGCAAGACTGCACGGGGCATGGGCCGGTGCCTTCAGACCATGCGGACCGGGCTGTCCGGGTGGATCCGGATGCCGGACCTCACCCGTGAATACGGCTCGCCGCTGGAGCGCGCCGGGCGACGCGAGACCGGCCTGGCGTTCGCGGTGTTGCTTGTGCTGATGCTGATCGCGCTCATGTTCGGATGAGCCGGCGCGCCCGGCGACAACGATCCGAACAGTAACGGACTTCGTCCCAGACCTTCGCCCATTTGCGCCGCCACGCGAACGGTCGGCCGCACACGGCGCAGGTCTTGTCCGGCAGGTTCGGCTTGCGATGCATCAGGCATACGCCGGCCTGGAACCGAGCAGCACCCGATACAGACCGGCCTCGCGCAACCTATCGACGCTCATGTGCAGCTCAGGATCGCTCCAGGTCACCTGGGCCGGATTCACGGGCAGTAATCGGCCGGTCGTGTCAGATCGCGGTCAGTCCGCCGACCAGGATGCACAGGCTGGCTACCGTGGTGAGCCCGAAACGCAAGGGCAGATACCAGGCAGGCAGTTCTGCGCGGCGCGCAATCACCCGGTCCTGCAGGTAGTGCATCCAGAAACCCAGGATCAGCAGCACGACCGCCGCAAGCGGTTGCATCGACATCGCCACCAGTGCGGTCCATCCGATCAGCGCCGGCATCACGCTCCACGCGAATCGGCCGCTGCGCTCGGCATCCGACAGACCGCCCGCGGTCATTGCAAACGCCCAGTGCAATGCACCGACGAAGCTCAGGATGATCGCGCCATAGGCCATCAAGGCCTGAGTCCATTGGGCCGACCGGCCCGGGTCAGCCAATGCCGCCACAGCAAGTGTGGCGAAAGGAATCAGACCGCCGATGCCGAGCCAGCGGGCGGAATGTGGAATCTGGTGCTGGAAAAGGACGTTCATGATCTCCTCGGGATTCAGGGCGAACAGCTGGGGTCGGCCATTGTATGAATTTGCTGCTTGTTGTCCTAGACAAATTGCAGCCGCAAAGTTCCATTCTTCGGATCGTGCGCTCGGCCCTCGCCGCCAGGCGTCTGTTCCTCCTTCAAAAGCGACGTCTTGCTGTCGCGACAGCCATGCTATGGTTATAAGCGTGGACCACGACTGTGAGCGTCGATGGCCCGCACAGGGCAGTGAATGAGGTTCCAATCACAACAGGAGGAGCAGTCAAATGATCAGGAAGGTTGTTTCTGCGCTACTCGCGCTTGGCATGCTGGTCTCGGTGTCCGCCTGCAACACGTTCGCGGGTGCGGGCAAGGACATACAACGCGGTGGCGAGGCCATCGAGGGCGCCGCCAAGGACACGCAAAAGAACATGTAACTGACCGCGAGCGGGCCGATCGAGGGGTTGGCCCGCCCGGCGGAGCGCCGCCGTCGATTGACGCTGCGCGCGGGTGTGGTCAGCGGCCCCCCCGCTGCTGATAGATCACGCCCGCGATGATCATCGCCAGACCGATCCAGGTCGCCGGCACGATGGCTTCGCCGAGAAAGGTGCTGATGAAGAACAGCGACAGGAACGGCGACAGGAAGATCAGATTGCTGACCCGCGCGACCTGCTCGGCACGCCGCATCGCGGCCAGCCACAGCATGAAGGTCACCCCCATCTCGAACAGGCCGACATAGAGCGCACCGGCCAGGCCCGTCAGCGCCGGCCAGTGGATGTCGCCCTGCCATCCCATCACCGCCCACACCATCGGCGTGCCGAACGCGAAGCACAGGAACAGCGATACCGCGGCTGGCGCGATCGCGCGCGTGTTCAGAATCCAGTACAGGGCCCACAGCACCGTGCTGCCCAGCGCAAGCGCGACGCCGAGGCCGCTGTCGAACCGGAACGCCAGCAGATCGCCCCGGGTCGCGATCACAAGCGCCCCCGCATAGCCGATCGACAGCGCGAGCAGATCCCGCCCGCCGAGGCGCTGCTTCAGCAGTGGCACCGCGAGCAGCGACAGCGTCAGCGCCCACGTATAGTTCAGGGCCTGGGCCTGCTGGGCCGGCAGCAAGTCGTAGGCGCGGAACAGCACCAGGTAGTACAGGCAGGGATTCAACGCGCCCATCGCGACGTAGTACAGCGGGCGATCGCGAAGCACCGACGCCACCACGGTCCACTGCCGCTGCCCGGTCACGCACACCGCCAGCACCACGGTCGACACCAGCCCGGCCCACCCGAGCAGCTGCGTCGGAGTCATGACCTGCAGGGACAGCTTGAACGCGGTCGCGACCGTGGACCACAGCAAGACCGCCGCCATCCCGAACAGCATCGCGTGGCGTTGATTGGTTTCGTGCATCGGGATGGAACTCGGGCCCGTGCGCTAAGGATGCCGCCAATAGGCGCAGGACTGGAAGCGAGGTTCCAGCCGCTTGGTCATGATGACCAGACCGGTGAGGATGTCGTCGTCGCCCAGGCAGGTCTTGGGCCCATGCGCCTTCTTCAGCGCTTCCGACAGGCGCACATCATCGAATTTCGCGCGGATCAAACCCTTGCGCAACAGGCTCTTCTCGAACACCGCATTGCCCAGGTCGAAATAATCGGCCAGCCGAAACCCGGTTCCGGCGCCGTGTCGCTCGCGCAGGATGTCCTCGAGCCGCTGAAGGATGGCCACCGACAGGATGCCGCGAAGGCCGCCACGGTCGAGCGCCAGAATGCGTTTGGGGTGCCCGTCGTTGCCGAAATGCTCGTCGCGTGACTGAACTCTATAGGTCATTCGTCCTCCTCCTGCACTGATGCGCACAATGCGTTCGATGAAACCGACGTCCGATCGGCCCCTGCATTTACCCAACTCGGCTCGTGACGATCGCTCAAGTCCTACAGCCTCCTGGCGGTAACTGAACCGCCGTGCGCCCGCGTCGCTGTACTACACCGCGAGCGATCAGACGCTGTCGATCACGCTGTTGATGTGTGCCCGGCAAGGCGCGATGGCGGAGCAAGCTCCGGACGCAGTGCGGCCCGCGTCCGCGTCCCTATTCGAACAGATACATGTTGCGCCCGATGTCGAAGCGCAGCCGCTTCTCGGCGAAGTCGCCCTTGATCGCGTCCTCGAAGAACCTCCTGACCTGCCTGTTGCGTAACGGGCGGTCCTCGAAATACGCATGTGACGTCGTCACATGGGGCTGGTCGGTGAAATCCACGTAGACCGCCTGACGTGAATCCAGTCGATACGGGTAGTGCCCGAGGCGTGCCTTCTGCTGCTCGCCGAGCTTCATGCGTGATGCGGACAGCGCGCTGTCGCGCTCGTTGATCGTGATGTAGATCCTTCCACGGCATTGAATCCGGTCCACCCATTCGACATGGTTCTCGTTGTTGGTGTCGGCCGCGACCATCAGCACGTTGTCGAACACCAGATGCTCCCCGTGATAGACCGACGACTTCAGCAGGTGCTTGAACACGTAGTTGCCCATGCTGTGCAACATCATGTTGATCGTGAACGGGCACCACTTGTGCGCCTGCGCGCTGAAGAAACGATCCCACTTCTCCGCGTCGTCCGGAAATCGCCTGTTCGCCTCGGCTTCGACCTGGCGAACGTGCTCCTCATGAATGCCCTTGAGGATCTCGGCGAGACGGCCGAGACAGCGATCCAGCGCGCCGGTGGAGGCGAGCGCGTCCCGCTTGTCGCTCTTGTAACTGACCACGCCGCGTGCGCCGCCACCGTGCGCCGGCCACGTGAACGGAATGACCTCGACGCCGTAGTTCGCTTGCAGGCGTTCGGCACGGTCGAGCACCGACTCGACGTCATTGTTGTAGCCGTGAACGAAGAACAACAGGTTCCTGCCCTTGCCGGATCCACCTGCGGACTTCGGACTGACCCGCTCGAGCACCTTGCGTGCGACATAACTGCTCGCGTAGGTCGGCAGCGTATCGCCGGTTTCCCGGTCGATGCGTGGCTGCAGCCCGACCTCCGCCATCATGTCGGGGGTGAGCTGGTCCGGGAGGATGCGGACCCGCCACCGTTTCCCGGTTCGGGTCGCCTCGGCGAAACGCAATTCGTTCGGGCCACGGGGATTCGGATGAGACTTGAACGCCTTGGCCACTTCGCTCTGCGTTTCATCCACGTCGCGATTGGTCACGATGAACATGACCGCCCCTCCATCTCATTGACATGTCTTGAACTGCCCGATCAATTCACTATGGAAGGGCGGGCCCCCGATACAAACATCACCGCTCGTCGCCATCGCGCCATTTTCTCGGCAGGTCACGCAGCAAGCGGCCGGTTGCGCGCAATTGCCGCCCCACCAGTTGCCAGTTTTCCTCGCGCCGGCGCGCCTCCATGCAGCGCAAAAGGCGCGTGTGCAGGGCCGCGTCCTGTTGCGACAGGATCGCTGACCATAGCGCGTCGTCAACATTGTAGATTCGAGCTTCGGCGGTACATACAGGTACGATCGAATCGAGCGGAACGTCCAGATCGGCGGCGAGTGCCTCGACCGCCGCACGCATCTGGACCGCCTTGGGTCGCTTCGGATCGGCGAGATCGTAGGGCGGCTGCCACTCGGCGGCGGGCCGCAACTGGTCGATGTGCGTCGCGGCCGCGAGGATCGGTGGCGGACGGCGATGCGGGTGTGCGGCCAGTACCGCCCGGACCCGGTCCAGGTTTCTGCGTTCGACGTCGCGGTCGGGTCGATTGACCGCGCTGACCCACAGGATCAGATCGGCATCGCGCACGGCATCGTCGATCTTCGCAGGCTCGAAGCGCTCGGTATCACAGCCCGGGGTGTCGAATACGAGCGCCCGGGTCAGGCCTTCGCGTTCGAGCGCGAAGGGCTTGATCGAAGACGTGGTGTCCGGCAGCGCGTCGGTCGCGCTGACCAGACGACCGAACAGCGCGTTGATCAGGCTGGACTTGCCGGCGTTCGCGCGTCCGAGCACCAGAATACGCAAGGGTTCGCTTTCGTCACGCGTCGCAGCCGCCGCGGCGGTGTCGCGGTCGGAGCGCGACCGGCCGGTCGGGGCTTCCGACACGGACGGCTCGCTCAACGGCAGCCGGCCGCTGTACAGATCGATCGCGTAATAACCGACCTTGCGTACGAAGGCACGCAGCAGCCAGCGGTGGATCTCGCCCTGGGCCAGACCGAAGCTGCGGTCGCGCAGATGGCGCCAGGCCTCGCCGATCAGCGCATCGAGCGGATTGACCACCATCCGTCCGGCACGATACACATCGAAGGCCGTTTCGGCGGTTGCCTTCCAGCGTTGAATCCTGAACAGATCACCGATCGTCAGCCGATGGCTGAACGGAATGTTGTCGGTGACGTCGGAGCGCAGGTCGCGGCTCGCCCGTTCGATGATCAGCAACGCGTGCGGCACCGTGAGCTCGAGCAAGGGCCGCTCGACCTCGGGGTGATAAGTCCGGGCAACCGTATCGAGCGTACGCCGTCCCAACTCCAGCACACGACTGCCATGGTCGAGCGGCCAGTCCTGCGGTTCGCATGCGAGCGCGAGCGCATCGACCCGTTGCCACGCCGCATCCGCGCTCGGCGGCCAGTCCGGGTTCGGGTCGGTGATCGCGTCGGCCAGCAAGCGGCGGTCGCGCCGCACCAGCCACTGCTGCAGCACGTAACCGAGTGCGCCACAGACGGCAAAGCCGATCAGCCACAATACGACCTTGTCCGCGCGCCACAACCAGTAGATTCCGAGGCCGAACACGATGACCCCGGGCAGCACCAGCAGCACAAGCGCCAGCAGGCGCAGCGGATCGATCTGTCGAAGCAGGGACTTCATCCGTCGCGCCCCCGCAGGCGATTCTTCAACATGTCGCGGCCGGCCTCGAAAGCGTCCGCGTAGACTTTGCGCAGCGGACCGGTCTCGACATTCAGGCCATCGCGTCGACGCACGAAGAAATAGACCGCCGCCTTGCCCAGCGCGTAGGTGCTGGCGCCGCTGGAACTCGCGCCCCACACCGCGCCTATGGTCTGACCCCAGAACGGGATCAGCTTTGCGACGCTGCGCCCGACCATGCGTGCTAAATAGGCGCTCGCAAAACCCGTTCCGATCAGGCCGAGAAACTCGGTCACCGTGTGCCGGTCGAGTCGCTGACCGTAGATCACCGCCAGCGCGTGCATCAGCTTGGCCTGCACACCGGTGACCGCCACCAGATCGACGACCGGCAGTGCGCCCAGCCCTGCTGCGGTGATCGCATGACCGACGATCTGCTGATGCGCACTGCGCGCATAGAGGTCGCGCACCGACGGGTCAGCGCCCAGTTGCTGGCGCAACCCGAACGCGGAAAGCGCCTCGATCGCCTGCCACAGCGCCTCGATGCCGTAGTCGCTGGGCGCGTAGCCATCCTCCGGCAGCGTCAGGTCGATCGCAACCGACTGCACCGGCGCGGTGCCGGGCAGATCGGCCACGCTTTCCCGCTGGGCCAGCAACGCGCGGCGGAGATCCGCCGGCACCGTGTCCGGCAACGGGCTGCGGTCGAACGGCCACGGCACGATGTGCGCCCTACCGGGCGGATACAATTCGTGAAGTCCGGTCAGCGCGACCAGCACCGGCCAGTCCGGATGGCGCCGCCTCAGCGCGTGCAGCACATCGAGCAGCGCTTTCTGCTCCAGATCGGCCACCTTCATCACCGCCAGCACCAGATGCGCGCGGGATTCGCAATAGCGAATGTCGTCATCCGGATCGTAGGCGCGCTCGCCGAGCCCACGCGTGTCCAGAAATCGCACGACGGGCGCATCGGCCGGATGATCGTAGATCAACGCACTACGGGTGCAGGGCTGGAAGCCATTGCCTATCTCGGCGGCGGGGCTGCCGGTCAGCGCACGGATGATCGAGGTCTTGCCGGCCTGAGTCTTGCCGAGCAGCCACAGCACCGGCACCGGTGCCCGCGCACGCGCTTCCCGCAGGGACGCAGCCAGCGCGGCCTCGTCCACCGACGGGGTCAGCAGCGCGTCGCGCAATCGCCTCCAGTACTCGGTCCAGCGTTTGGAATCAATCGATGTCATCGGTTCGATGCGGCCATCATGGGCGGACGCGCATGTCACACACCCACGCCATGCCCGTCACGATATCGTCCGGAACCTGGGTGAGCGTCTGCGGGTCCGGCGAGACCCCAGCTTACAAGCCGGCCGGCGCCGAGTCGAGCCGCCCGGGTGAATCGGTCCTGCATGCGACGCATGATTGGCGCACTGCCTTGACCAGGGGCCGGCACGTTACTTGCGTTGGATGTCGGGCGCAAAAGTCCATGTGGATGTGCGAAACATCCTGATCTTCCAATAATCGAATAAGGATCAGGAACTTGATGATCCATGCCGACCGGCACGACGCCGCGATGGCATGGTCATGACGATGGCAGCGCGCCATACTGGTGCGGGGGTTTCCCGAAACGGTGCGCAAAGCGAGGCATTGACGCCGTCGTCGAACAGGAGGTGACCGCCATGCTAAGCCTGACCGACTGTCTGGATTTCATTGATCTGGACCGTACCACGATAGAAGTGATCGCCGAACACCAGCACATTCCGCCGGTCGTCGCAGCCGAACTCGGCGACAAGCTGCTGGCCAGTGCGAAAGGTATTTATCGCATCCATGAAATGCATCGTGACCTGATCGCGAAAGCGGCGCAGACCGGTCCTCTCGAACGCGAGAAGGAATTACGCAGGGTCTACACCGGTTTCACGCGCAAGTATCCGATGCCGAAGCATCTGTGACCGGGCGATGTTCCGACCCCGAAGGATGTGCGCAGGCAATTCCGCCAAGCGCCGTCGGACTCATTCGGCCGGATCGGTGCTCGCGCCGCTCGCTGCAAGTTCGTCCGATTCTTGCTCGTCCTTGGAACGGGTCGAACTGTCACGCACGGACTGAACCGCGCCCAGCCCCACTTCCTTGATCTTGTTGGCCGCACCCAGCGTCGCATCCAGAATCTTGCGGGCTGCCTCTTCCGCGGCTTCCTTGGCATCGCGCACGCCGCCATCGTTGCCGCTGTTGCCATCGACCGAAACCGGCTCGGATCCGGCCGTCGAATCCTCGATCTTCCCCGACGTCTGCTCTACGTTCGCGTCGGCAAGCTGCGCACCCGCGCTCGTGCTCGCAGTGGTCGAATCATGACTGGAGTCCTTCGTGACAGGGGGGAGGCGGACACCGTTGTCGATGCTCGACGCCGTCCGTTCATCAGTTTGCACACCGGACTGCCCCGCAAGCTCGGACGACTTGTCCATCGTGCATGCGCCAAGGGCCAGGCTGATTGAAGCGGCCAGAATGACCGCACCCCGTCTCATCGTTTTCTCTCCTGAAGGAACAGCGAATTACATGTTTTCAAACTATTCCTACGACAGGAAAAATCAAGCTAAATTCGCCGAAATCCAACACCTTGTTGCACAAATAAAACACGGAGTGTGAAAAAAGCCCGCACAAGGCGGGCTTTGCACTGACCGGACAGGCTTCCAGCCCAATTGGGCCTGACGTCACTTGTCACTTGACGCGATTCTTGTACTCGTCGGTGCGGGTATCGATCTCGATCTTGTCGCCGATCTCGACGAAGGCCGGCACCATCAGCTCGAAGCCGGTAGCAATCCGGGCCGGCTTAAGCACCTTGCCCGACGTGTCGCCCTTGACCGCCGGTTCGGTATAGGTCACTTCCCGCACCACCGAGTTCGGCAGTTCCACCGAAATGGCCTTGCCGTTGTAGAAAACGACTTCGCAGGCGAGTCCGTCTTCCAGATACTTCAGCGCATCGGTCATGTTCTCGTCTTCGACTTCGTACTGCTCGTAGTCGGCATCCATGAACACGTACATCGGATCGGCGAAGTAGGAGTAGGTCACCTCCTTGCGATCGAGCTGCACTACCTCGAACTTGTCGTCAGCCTTGTAGACCGATTCCGACGGCGCGCCGGTGAGCAGATTCTTGAGTTTCATCTTCACGACCGCGGCATTGCGGCCAGACTTGTTGTACTCGGTTTTCTGCACTACGAGCGGGTCGGCGCCGACCATAATGACGTTACCGGAGCGGAGTTCCTGAGCGGTTTTCATGCTGTTTCCTGAAGATGGGTCGTCAGGGGCGCTCGCCACCTGGCATACGACTTTGAAAAACCCGCTACTCTACAGCACCCCTGTCGATTTTGACCAGCTCTGCTGCAAGATCCGGACGCGCGCCCAGGTGCTGCGCCCATCGCTCGCCGTGTCGCCGCAAGGCTGGCAAGGCGGCAGCGAATCCTGGCCAGGTGTCCGGAATGGACCCAAAGCCATTCCAGGCGTGCCAGAAAGTTCGCAATGCGGCAGCCGCCACCGGGTCGAGGCCGTCGCAGAAACAGCGCAGAAACGCGTCCAGCTTGACGCGGTGCGCATCGGCATCCTGGCGGTAGATGTGCCATGCGAACGGCACACCCGCCCACTGCGCGCGCACGAAGGAATCCTCGCCGCGCACGAAATTCAGATCGCAACTCCACAGCAGACGATCGTAATCGACCTGGCTCAGGAACGGGATGAGCCGTAGCTGCAATCGACCCCGCTGCAAAAGCGCAGCCTCCTCGCCGCAGGAACCGTCGAACCAGGCCTGGACGTCCGCCACGATTCGGCCTTCGGGCACCAAGAGCAGCACCGGTCGCTCGCCGCGCGCCCACGATTCGAGCAGTGAGTCCAGTTCCGGTTGCGCATAAGCGAACAGCGAGACCACCAGCGTGTCGCGGGGCGGTGTATCGCATCCCAGGGCCCGCAGGAACAGGTCACGCGCGCTCGGATCCGAGCGGAATCGGTCGCGCGTGCCGAGCAGATCGGGCTCACGCAACAGTCCGCCCGTGCCCGCTACGAAACCGGGAAAGAAGAAGACCTTGTCCAGACCCAGACGGGGATGAGGAGAGTGCCGCAGGTGGCATTCGCCGACCCAGGGCTCGGCACTCAGGTACTCGAGATTGACCCACAGCGGCTGCGGCTCACGCCGCGCCATTGCTTCGACATAGGACGATGGCGGATCACAGGCGAAGGCCTCGATGACGACATCCGCGGGATCGACCTCCGGGAACGGCACCTGCCAGCGCAGAACCTCGACACCGTCGAACAGACTGCACGATGCCGATCGTGGCGCACCCGGGCACAACCGGTAGAACACATCCAGTTCATCCACCCACAGTCGGACCGAACGACCATGATGCGCCGCGAGGGTGCGCGCCAGCCGCCAGCACACGCCGATATCCCCCATGTTATCCACAAGCCTGCAGAAGATGTCCCAGCGTGACCCGAAGCGGCCTTCAACACCCATCGTTCAACCTGTACAGATCCGGTATCGGCTGTGAAAGCATTGTGGAAAAAGGGCTCCACAGCCGACGGTGAAAGATTCAGCCACAATTGTCACAGCGTCTCCAAGGGCATTCGACACTACTTTAGTACAGCATCGGATCGGGCATCTTTGCTGAATGTGCCCGGCTTATCCACAGAAAAGCACGATGCGCAAACATCCGTGTCAACTGGATCAAAAAGAGGGAACGGCAAACATCATGAGAATCGGCACAACCGATAGACGAAAACAGCGTCGCGTCATGGCCCGGCATGGCGCCGGTTCAGAACTCGGCGAGTCGAGCAAGCTCGGCGTCGTCGAGCCAGCGCCATGCACCCGGCTCCAGATCCGGTGGCAACGCAAGACCTCCGACCTTCGAACGATGCAGCGCCTCGACCCGGTTTCCGACGGCCGCAATCATGCGCTTGACCTGATGATATTTGCCTTCGGTGACGGTGAGTCGCAACGTGTCCTCTCCGGTCCTTTCGCACGCCGCGGCCAGAATCGGCGCGGGCTCGTCATGCAACTGCACACCGGTCATCAGGCTCGCGATCATTTCATCGCTCACAGCGTGCTTCAAGGTGACCTCGTAGACCTTCGGGATGCGCTTCTTGCCCGAACTCCAGTAGTGGATGAACTGCCCGTCGTCGGACAGCAGCAACAGCCCGGTGGTGTCATGATCCAGCCTGCCGACGCACTGGACGTCGCGTCGCACGAGTTCGATCGGAAACAGCGAAAACACCGACGCATGGTGCTGAGGCTTGTGCGAGCACTCGTGGTCGGTCGGCTTGTTCAGCACCAGGTAGGCCTTTTCGAGAAAACGCCACGACTGCCCGTCGACTTCGAACACCAGGCCGGCCACGTCGATCTCGGCGAACGGGTCCTCGATGATCTCGCCGGCGACACCGAACAGACCGGCACGGATGATGGCACGGCACTCCTTGCGGCTACCGAAGCCCTGGGACTGCAGGATGCGTTCTGTTTTCATGCGCGGATCTTACCGCGGGGCGAGTTCAGCGCGCGCGTTTTCGACAATGCGGTGGGTAAGGTACACGTTTCGACTGTAGTGATTGTGGACAAGCGGGCAACAAGGCTGCCCACGCAAAACGAATCACATTCCCTGCACACCTGTCAGACCTGTTTATGAACGGCTTTGTACATGCGTCAAGCAACTGAAATAAATGATGAAAATATGCTTGTCCACAGATTCTGGCCGTACATAATGATCTTTGTTATTTAAATATAAGAACAACAGATCAACACCAACGCCATGCCAGCGGAGCTGTTCGAACGGGATTTTCCCGCAGGCGGAAAGCGGGTTAAACTGCGCCCGCAGAGTCAGGAGTGGCGTCGTTGAAGTTTGAGCATTTGGTGATCATCAATGAGCCGGACAACCCGCTGGTCAGCGATCTCAGTCGGGAGGAGCTCTGGTTCGGGCTGCTGTGCCGGGCCGAGAATCCGCGTCCGTTTCTGCCGGGTCTGGATTCGTGCATGATTCTGGAGCGACAGGGAAATCTTCTTCTTCGGGAACTGCAGTTCGGAAATCTCGTGATTCGCGATCGCGTGACACTGGAGCCGATGGTCTCGGTCACGTTCGAGACCGAACGCACCGAGGAACATGCGGGCGGACGCTTGAGGATCAGCATCGAGGAACCGGGGCCGGAGGAGCTGGTATTGCGGTTCCTGTATCGGACCACGCTGGCCGAGCGACATCACGATCCGGACCAGCCCTATGCCGAGTTCGTCAAGTCGGCCTACCACGAGTCCGATATCGATACGGTCAGGGTGATCCGGATGATCGCCGAATCCGGGCGGATCCAGTAGCCGGGTCATCCGTTTCAAACCCGTTTCAACCTTTCCGGGAAGCCTGCCCCGGCTTCCGGTCTTTTCTTTTGGAATCAATCGAATGTGGTTCAAGAACGTTCAGGTTTATCGTTTGCCGGCACAGTGGGACATGAGTGCCGACCGGCTCGAGGATCAGCTCGCGCGCCGGCGCTTCCAGCCCTGCGGCAGCCAGGATCAGGAGAGCCGCGGCTGGGTGTCTCCGACCAACGACGACTTCCTGGTTCATCGGGTCGGCGGGCACTGGCTGATCGCGCTCGGCTTCGAGCAGCGTCTGCTGCCGTCGTCGGTGGTCAAGCAGGAAGCCGAGGAACGGGCCGAGGACATTGCGGCGCAGCAGGGCTACAAGCCCGGCCGCAAGCAGATGAAGGAGTTGCGCGAGCAGATCATGCAGGAGTTCCTGCCGCGTGCGTTCACGCGGCGCAGGAGGGTCCATGCATGGATAGACCCGGTCGGTGGATGGCTGGGCATCGACGCGCCCAGCCAGACGCGTGCGGAGGACGTTCTGGAGGCATTGCGACAGGCCATGGACAGCCTGCCCCTGTCGCTGTTGCGCACCGAGCGTTCGCCGACGTCGGCGATGGCGGACTGGCTCGCCAGCGGCGAGGCGCCGGCCGGGTTCACGATCGACCAGGACTGCGAGCTGCGTTCGGTCAGCGAGGACAAGGCGGCAGTGCGTTATGTGCGGCACACGCTGGAAGGCGACGAGGTTCGCGGCCATCTCGAGTCGGGCAAGCTGCCGACCCGTCTGGCGCTGACCTTCGACGACCGGCTGAGCTTCGTGCTGACCGACAAGCTCGAGATCAAGCGTCTGGACTTTCTCGATGTGGTCAAGGACAAGGTCGAGGAATCGGGTGCCGAGGATGCGCGCGCGATCTTCGACGCCGGCTTCATGCTGATGGCGGCGGAACTCGCGAACATGCTGCCGGCGCTGATCGATGCGCTCGGGGGCGAAATGAAGGTTGCGGAACCGCTGGCTCAGGCGGCCTGAGCTACAGCGTGTGATGCTCAGTGCGCAGGTCGGCGTCAGGGGTTGCCTGTTCGGCTCCGATGCCACTCGCGCTGCCGCTGTAAGGCTTGCTTCGCTGCGATCCCTGAACTCGCGCTTCGCGCTCAGACAGCAGGGATCGCGGCCGCTACGCTCGCCAACAGCGGCATGCGCTCGGGCAAAGTCGCCGAACAGGCAACCCCTGACGCCTGGTCACTACGCTGTGCCTTCCTCCTGGGAAAACCTTGCTTCACCGATTTTCTTGGAACGCCTCACCGCGCTGGCGATATTTTTGATGCTCAGCGTGCGTTTTTTTGATGTGATCAGACGATGCCGTCCTGCCTGAGCCGCGCGATCTTGCTCTTGTCGAGCTTCAGCAGCGATGCGAGCACCTCATCGGTGTGTTCGCCGAGCAGCGGCGGCGGGCTGCGGTATTCGACCGGTGTCTCGGACAACCGGAACGGGCTGGCGACCTGCGGGATGGTGCCGATGGCCGGATGGTGCATGTCCACCTTCAGGCCACGGTGCCTGACCTGTTCGTCGTCGAACACGTCGGCGATGGTGTTGATCGGGCCGCAGGGCACGCCGACCTTTTCCAGCGTTGCGATCCAGTCGGCGGTGCTGCGCTGGATGGTCAGCTTGTTCAGCAGCGGGATCAGCGTGTCGCGGTTTCCGACCCTTGCCTTGTTGGTCGCATAGCGCGGGTCGGTGGCGAGTTCGGGGCGTCCGGCGGCCTCGCAGAAGCGGGCGAACTGAGCGTCGTTGCCGACCGTGACGATCATGTAGCCGTCATCGGTCGGAAAGTCCTGGTAGGGCACGATGTTCGGATGGGCGTTACCGAGCCGCTGCGGCGAGCGGCCCGAGGTCAGGTAGTTCATGGCCTGGTTCGCCAGGCACGCGATCTGCACGTCGAGCAGCGCGAGATCGATGTACTGCCCCTGGCCACTGCGTTCCCGCCAGGCCAGTGCAGCCTGGACCGCATTGGCTGCATACAGGCCGGTGAGAATGTCGGTCAGCGCGACGCCGACCTTCATCGGACCGCTACCGGCTTCCGAATCCGGCCGGCCGGTGATGCTCATCAGTCCGCCCAGACCCTGGATCAGGAAGTCGTATCCGGCGCGCGCGGCGTAGGGCCCGTCCTGACCGAAGCCGGTGATCGAGCAATACACCAGGCGTGGATTGACCGCCTGCAGCGACGCGTAGTCCAGGCCGTAACGGACCAGACCATCCTTCTTGAAATTTTCCAGCACGACGTCGCATTCCCTCGCGAGCCCGCGCAGCAGACGCTGCCCTTCTGGCCGCGTCATGTCCACCGTGATCGAGCGTTTGTTGCGGTTCGCACACAGGAAGTAGGACGCGACTTCGGTGTCCTCGCCGTCGGCATCCTTCAGGTAGGGCGGACCCCAGCTGCGGGTGTCGTCTCCGACGCCGGGCCGTTCGACCTTGATCACGTCGGCGCCCAGGTCGGCCAGGATCTGGCCGGCCCACGGTCCGGCCAGGATGCGCGACAGGTCGAGGACCCGGATGTGCGAGAGCGCGCCGGCCATGGTCAGTTCGCGAAGGCCGGGATGTCGGTGATCGCGCGGCCGAGGATCAGCGCATGGATGTCGTGGGTGCCTTCGTAGGTATTGACGACCTCGAGATTGACCAGATGACGGGCGACGCAGTATTCGTCCGAGATGCCGTTTCCGCCGAGCATGTCACGCGCGACCCGTGCGATGTCGAGCGCCTTGCCGCAGGAGTTGCGCTTCATGATCGACGTGACCTCCACCGGCGCGTTGCCGGCGTCCTTCATGCGGCCCAGTTGCAGGCAGCCCTGCAGGCCGAGCGTGATCTCGGTCAGCATGTCGGCGAGCTTCTTCTGGATCAGCTGGTTGGCGGCGAGCGGGCGGCCGAACTGCTTGCGATCCAGCACATACTGGCGTGCGGTGTGGTAGCAGTCCTCGGCGGCACCCAGCGCACCCCATGCGATGCCGTAGCGGGCCGAGTTCAGGCAGGTGAAGGGACCCTTCAGGCCGGTGACCTCCGGGAACATGTTTTCGGCCGGCACGAACACCTCGTCCATCACGATCTCGCCGGTGATCGACGCGCGCAGGCCGACCTTGCCGTGGATCGCCGGCGCGGACAGACCCTTCCAGCCCTTCTCGAGGATGAAACCGCGGATCTTGCCGTCGTCGGTCTTGGCCCACACGACGAACACGTCCGCGATCGGACTGTTGCTGATCCACATCTTGGCGCCGGACAGGCTGTAGCCGCCATCGACGCTGCGGGCGCGGGTAACCATGCCGCCCGGGTCGGAACCATGGTTGGGTTCGGTCAGGCCGAAGCAGCCGACCCATTCACCGGTCGCGAGTTTCGGCAGGTACTTGAGCTTCTGCGCGTCGGTGCCGAACTCGTTGATCGGCACCATCACCAGCGACGACTGCACGCTCATCATCGAGCGGTAGCCGGAATCGACCCGCTCGATCTCGCGCGCGATCAGGCCATAGGACACGTAATTGAGGCCGGCCCCGCCGTATTCCTCGGGGATGGTCGGGCCGAGCAGCCCGAGTTCGCCCATCTCGTTGAAGATCGCCCGATCGGTCTGCTCATGGCGGAATGCCTGCTGCACCCGCGGCAGGAGTTTCTCCTGGCAGTAGTCGCGCGCGGTGTCACGCACCATGCGCTCGGTTTCGGTGAGCTGGCTGTCGAGATGGAGCGGATCGGCCCAGTTGAATGTCACGCGGTTCGTTGCCATGAGGTCTCCTCGATGTGCTGGATTCTGTTCGGGTGTGCAGCTGACTGTACTGTAGACAAACAACAGGGCTGGAAACAAACGATACTTTGGAAGTATCTTGTGCGAAGAACGCACTTCGAAATTCTGACGATCCGTTCCGCACGGGCTCCCGGTGAGTCGATCGGAACGGAGCCGGAGCGTGCATGCGCAGAAAGATCCCCAATACCGCGGCGCTGGTCGCGTTCGAACGTGCCGCCCGGCATGAGAGCTTCACGCGGGCAGCGGAGGAACTCGCGCTGACCCAGAGTGCGGTATGCCGCCAGATCGCCGGACTGGAGGACTTTCTGGGGTTGCGCCTGTTCAAGCGCACCCGGCGCGGGGTCAAGCTCACCGAAGCCGGACTGAGCTACAGCCGCCAGATCGCCTCACGGCTCGATGCGGTCGAACGCGACACCTTGTCGCTGATGGCCCATCACGGACAGGGGGTGACGCTGGAGCTGGCGGTCGTGCCGACCTTCGCGACCCGCTGGCTGATGCCGCGCCTGGGCGGCTTTCATGCGATCTACCCGGATGTGACCGTGAATATGACCACGCAGACCCGGCCCTTTCTGTTCGGCGACACCGAGTTCGATGCGGCGCTGTATTTCGGCGATGCGGGCTGGCCGGGCACCGACGCGCATTTCCTGATGCACGAGGACGCGGTACCGGTGTGCAGTCCGCAACGCCTGGCGGGACGGACCGGCCTGATCCCCGAGGAGATCGCCGAACTGCCGCTGCTGCAGCAGACCACCCGGCCCTATGCGTGGCGAACCTGGTTCGAATCGCTCGGAATGCGGGTTGCGCACGACATGACCGGCACCCGGCTCGAGCTGTTCTCAATGCTGGCGCAGGCCGCGATGCAGGACATGGGCGTCGCGCTGATTCCACCCTTCCTGATACGCGACGAACTCGACCGCGGGCGGCTCGCGATCGCGATGCCGCATGCCAGCCCGAGCGATAAGGCCTATTACCTGATCATCCCCGAACGCAAGGCCGAAACCGACGCGATGACAGGGTTTCGTGACTGGCTGTGCGCCGAGGCGAGTCGCTATCGCAGCGCTTGACTCCGGAACGCCCGTCGACACGACTCGCCGCACCGCGCACTGCCGCCCGGCAGTGCGCGGCCGTACTGTGTTCGATAGCGAACAGACGACGATTGCGGTTCGCGTAGCATTTGTTCCAGGTACATGGATGGTCCGGGCGGTCGATGTGATGCCAGCCTCGACCGAAAACATCAACTTGCTGGAGCACTGCAATGGGAACAATTCTGCTAGTCATTCTGATTCTGCTGCTGATCGGTGTCCTTCCGGCCTGGCCTCACAGCCGGTCTTGGGGATACGGACCGACCGGTGGCATCGGACTCATAGTCGTCATCCTGCTGATTCTCGTGCTGCTCGGCAAGATATGAAGGCTGGCGGCGCACCGCCAGCGTTCGCTTGCCGGCGGCGGCGTCAGCGTCCAGATCGGGGATGCCCGACAATGTGATCGACGGCAGGATCGCCAACAGCAGCGGCAGACTCAGCAGCCACGGCAGCACGTCGTGCCAGACCCCGCCCATGAACACGTAGCCGCACACGATCACGCCAATGCTGTGTGTCACCGCCACGTCCAGCGCGCCCAGTCCCCGATAGCACAGCTTCAGCGGCGGCGCGGTGTAGCCGATCGCGAGTATCGCCATCACGCCCAGCACCGCGACCACCGCGAACAGCATGGCCGGGGTGACGGCAAGCAGCCAGGCCGAAGCGGCAATGAAGCCCATCAGGGCGACGACGATGCCGGTCCGGACTTCGGCGGGACTGAGCAGCCCTTCCACCAGCACCCGCGATCCGCCGGTAAAGGTACTGAAGAAGCGGTTACGGCGGTCGCTCGGATAGTCCACCGTCTCGTTAATCAACACGGTGGCCACTTCGAGCAGGAACAGGCACAGGTAGCCGATCCAGTACACCGGATTGCCGGATACGCCGCTCTGCGGCGACGCGGCGCGGTCTCAGCGCAGCCCGAAAAATCCCAGAATGACCAGCACGATGACGACGAGGCCGACGAGATAGATGATGTTGTTCATGATTGTGCCCCTTGCACGGATTGAGTGACCGACGCGCATCGACGCGCGGTTCGGCAAAGATCAGTCTAGTCGCCGGACTGACCCCATTCTGTGCGCTGCCGCACGCAGGATCGGCCCGGTTCGGCAACCCGGTCCCTGAGCCGGATCGGCAGCTCGAGGCTGACGAATCCCGCCACTTGCATCCCAGGCGGTGAATGTGCGCGGCCGTACAGATCGGCCCGGGACGGCCCCCTATGATGCTTCGACACGCTATCGGAAGTTTCCCGCAGGAGGGACCGCATCATGTTAGTTCAACGCAATGGTTTTGCTTACCCTGCGCTGCTGCTCGGTCTCGCCGCATCGTTCGGCCTGCCCGGTCCGGTGTTGGCACAGTCCGGCGCGGATCTGGCGGGTTCGCATTTGAGCGGGTCGGCCTATCAGGTTGCACAATACTCCTCCACCGTGCTCGGGCTTCAGCGCGAGCTGAACCAGCTCGGCTTCGATGCCGGACCGGCCGACGGACTGATGGGTGCGCGCACCCGCAGCGCGATCCAGGCCTACCAGCGCGACAACCAGCTGCTCGTGGACGGCCAGCCCACCGCGAGCCTGCTGTCGCATGTGCGCGCCACCGCCCAGAGCCGGACGCCCGCGCCTGCCGCGTCGAGATCGGAGCTGTCGTCCCAGCAGGTCGCGGACATCCAGGAAGCGCTGCGCGGCCTCGGTTACACGACCGGACGGGCATCCGGTCGGCTGGACGACGAGACCCGTGCGGCGATCCTTAGCTACGAATCCGACCACGGCTTGCTGATGTCGGGTGAGCCGAGCACGGAACTGCTCCGGCACATGCGCGAGCGTGCCGGCACCGCAGCGGCTGCGAGCCCGGTGCCGGTGGATGCGAACACGCTGGCACGGATACAGACCGAACTGCGCGTGCGCGGTTACCCGATTCCGCTGATCAGCGGCCGGATGGATGCCCCGACCCGCCAGGCCATTCTTGAGTATCAACAGGGGCAGGGCGTGCCGGTGACCGGGGAACCCAGCCAGGCGCTGCTCGAGGCGTTACGCATCGGCAGCGCGGAAACGACGCCCGTTGTGGCGCTGAGCCGCGAACAACGCGCAGCGGCGCAGCGGGCCCTGAATGCACGCGGCTACGACGCCGGGCCGCCGGACGGCGTGCTTGGTCCGCGCAGCCGGGTTGCGGTCCGGAACTTCCAGGCTGCGAACAACATAGGTGCGACCGGTGAACTCGATGCACCGACGCTGGAGCGACTGGGCGTCGGTACCGTGGCCACGGTACAGCCGCCGGTCGCCGCCGCGTCCTATCAAGTGCGCGTCCGGGACGACTTCTCCGACGGCGACCACACCCGCAATCCGGCCTGGCGCATCGCGTCCGGTCGCCTCGACGTGCGCAACGGTGGTCTGAACTCGGTGGTCACCCCGTCCGGGACACGCCCGCAGGACGCGGGCCGCCAGATGCTGGAGGACTTGCTGAAGCAACGGCTCGGCGTCGAGCGTCCCGGTCAGGATGCGGCGGTGGCCGCAGTGGCCTATCTGCCGATCCAGGTGGCACCGGTGTTCCGCATCACGATGCTGGTGTCCGGTTCCGCGGAGCCCTACAGCCATGTCGAACTCGGTCCCTATCGCGGCAACGGATTGAATCACGGCTATCGACTCAGTCATCGCGGTGACCAGCCGCTGCAACTCATCTTCACCGACGAGCGCGGCACCTCGGTCATTGCCAGCGCGCGCTACCGGCTCGCGAACAGCGTGCCGCAGCGCCTCATCTGGCAGCGCGATGCCGACGGCCGCATGACGGTGACCCGGGATGACGAGGCGCTGATCGACGTCGTAGACCGCAAGGTGAGCGACGGTTTCGATGGTTTCTCGCTGATCAACGCTGGCGGCGAATGGACGCTGCACGAGCTCATCGTCGAGGATCGCAGCTGACATGGGTTCGGAATCCGCGCGCCGGATGTCCGGCCGCACCAGACCACCACAGGACGACAAATGACCAAGACAGATGTTCAATCCGACGTTCAGGGCGTGCGCGTACGTGCCCGCCAGCACATCGAACAGGGCGCGGTGACCGCGCGCTACAGCGCACATCTCGCAACCGTGCTGACGCGCCTCAATGATGCGCTCGCGACCGAGCTGGTATGCGTGCTGCGCTACCGGCGTCATCATTTCATGGCGCGCGGGATCCATTCGCAGGCGGTGGCGGCGGAGTTCCTGGCGCATTCGAACGAGGAGCAGGCCCACGCCGACCAGCTGGCGGCCCGCATCGTGCAACTCGGCGGCGAACCGGATTTCTCGCCCGACACCCTGGTCCGACGCAGTCACGCCGAGTATGTGGAAGCCGCCACGCTCACGGACATGATCACCGAGAACCTGGTCGCCGAACGCATCGCGATCGACAGCTATCGCGACTTCATCCAGTACGTCGGCGATCAGGACCCGACCACGCGGCGCCTGCTGGAATCCATTCTCGCAATGGAAGAGGCGCACGCGGATGAACTGGCCGACCTGCTGCACGACCGTCCGCAGCGGTAGGGCGCCCGCCTCGTCGCAGCACCGTCACCGACCGATCGACTCCAGGAGAAGGGATGCTCAAACGACATCGTCCTTCGACCCTTCCGCCCATCGCAAAGAGCGACACTGAAGGTACGTCCCGGCGTTTCTGGGCTATTCTTGCCCATGCGGACGGCACGCCATCGTCAGGACTCGATGCGGGAGTTCCGCGTCAAACGAGGAAGACCGGCATGGCATCGTCCCCTCCCGAGCATGACCCGAAGCGGAACCGCATCCTGGCCGGGTTACCCGATGCGGACTACTTTCGGCTGCACAACGACCTCGAGCGGGTACCGCTGAAGCTCGGACAGGTGCTGTTCGAGCCCGGGGACAGGCTGGAGCACGTGTATTTTCCGATTGCCGGGATCGTGTCCATGGTGTTCACCACCGAGGATGGATCATCGGCCGAACTGGCGATGACCGGCAACGACGGTCTGGTCGGCACGCCGGTGATCCTGGGCGGAGAGACCACGACGTACAAGGCGGTGGTGCAGAGCGCCGGCTGCGCATATCGCCTGCGCGCCGACATCGTTGCATGGGAACTCGAACAGGGCGGCAGCCTGCTGCAGCTGGCGCTGGCCTATGTGCAGGCACTGATGACCCAGATGGCGCAGGGCGTGGTGTGCAATCGTCACCATAGTGTCGACCAGCAACTGTGTCGCTGGCTGCTGCTCAGTCTGGACCAGCTGCCCGGCGATCAGCTCGACATGACGCAGGAACTGATCGCGAACATGCTCGGCGTGCGCCGCGAAGGCGTCACCGAGGCCGCCGGCAAGCTGCAGGCCGCCGGCCTGATCCGATACAGCCGTGGCCATATCACGGTGCTCGATCGGCCGGGACTGGAGCAGCGGGTGTGCGAATGCTATCGCGTGGTCCGGTCGGAGTACGACCGGCTGTTCGGTCTGAGGCCGGTCCCGCAGCTCAGGGGGCGGGTACGCCCCAATCCGGCCACGCTGCGTCAGCGCGCCGAGAAGCGGCTGCAGGAAGCCCGTCCTCCGCTGCCGGACACCGCCTGGGATACCGCGCGCCTGATGCATGAGCTCCAGGTGCATCAGATCGAGCTGGAGATGCACAACGAGGAGCTTCGCAGTGCCTACGACGAAGCCGATGCGTTGCGCGCCCGCTATGCCGATGTCTACGATTTTGCGCCGGTGCCTTATCTGACGCTGGACACCGACGGTGCGATCCTGCAGCTCAATCTCGCCGCGGCGATTCTGCTCGGCATCAAGCGCTCGCAGAGGGGTCGCCATCGCTTTGCCGCATCGCTGACCGAGACCTCGCTGCCGATCTTCGACCGCTTCCTCGACGACGTACTGATCGGCAGGAACAAAGGCTACTGCGAAGTCGTTCTGGTCGCGACGCCCCAGCATCCCGAGACGCTGGTCAGGCTGGAGGGGGTTCCGGACGAGGATGGACGGGAATGCCGGATCGTGATGATGACCATCCGCTCCGACCAGCCGGGTCACGCCGATCGACGACAGCACAATTAGGCGGGCACATGGTCGCCGCATCCGATCCTCACCCTCGCCGAATGGCCCCCCGTCATGGATGAACACGAAGCGCCCCGAACCTCCGTCACGGCGGCCGATGCGCCCGGTTCGTCGCCGGGTGAAGGTTTTCCGGTAGTCGGAATCGGTGCGTCGGCGGGCGGGCTCGAGGCGCTGGAGCAGTTCCTGTCCCGCGTGCCACCGGACAGCGGCATGGCCTATGTGGTCGTCCAGCACCTCGATCCCACCCACAAGGGCATGATGCCCGAGCTGCTGCAGCGTGCCACGCCGCTGCCGGTGGTGCAGGCTAAGGACCGGCTCAAGGTCAGGCCGGACCATGTCTACGTGCTTCCGCCCAACCGCGACATGTCCATCCTGCGGGGTAAGCTTTATCTGTTCGAGCCGACCGCACCGCGGGGCCAGCGGCTGCCGATAGACTTCTTCCTGCTGTCGCTGGCCGAGGATCGCCGTCAGCACGCGGTCGGCGTGCTGCTGTCGGGCATGGGCTCGGACGGCAGCGCCGGCCTGCGTGCGATCAAGGAGAACGCCGGACTGGCGCTGGTGCAGGATCCGGCGGCCGCGGCGTTTTCGTCCATGCCGCAGAGCGGCATCGATACCGGCATCGTGGATATCGTCGCACCGGCCGAGGAACTGCCGGCGCGCATCATTGCCCGCCTGCGCGTAGGCCCGACCGCCGCCGAATCCGCGCATGACGCCGATGGCCAGCTCAGGAGCGGGCTGGAGAAGGTGCTGATCCTGCTGCGTGCGCACAATGGCCAGGATTTCTCGCATTACAAGAAGAGCGCGCTGTATCGTCGCATCGAACGGCGCATGGGCATCCATCAGATCGGGCGCCTCGCCGACTATGTGCGCCTGTTGCAGGAAAACCCGCAGGAACTCGACCTGCTGTTCAAGGAATTCCTGATCGGCGTGACCAGTTTCTTCCGCGACCCGGCCGCCTGGGACAGCCTGCGTGACATCGCATTTCCAGCGCTGTTCGCACGCAGCTCGTCGGGCCACGCCTTGCGTGCCTGGGTCCCGGCCTGCTCCACCGGCGAGGAAGCCTACTCGCTGGCGATCGTCTTCAGGGAGGCGCTCGAACGATACCGGCCGGCCGGGCGTTACTCGCTGCAGATCTTCGGCACCGACCTCGCGCACGACGCGATCGATCATGCGCGTCAGGGCCATTACCCGGCCAGCATCGCGGCCGAGGTGTCCGCCGACCGGCTGGCGCGTTTCTTCATCGCCATCGATGACGGCTATAAGGTCGGCAAGGAAGTGCGCGACATGGTGATTTTCGCGTCGCAGAACATGGCTCAGGACCCGCCGTTCACCAAGCTGGACCTGCTGTCATGCCGCAACGTGCTGATCTACTTCGGGTCCGAACTGCAGAAGAAACTGCTCGCGCTGTTCCATTACAGCCTGACCCCGGGCGGGGTACTGTTCCTGGGCAATTCGGAGACGGTCGGTTCCGACACCGATCTGTTCGCGCCGCTCGATGCGAAAGCGCGGATCTACCGCCGCCTCGACATGTCACCTCACACGCTGGAAATCGATTTTCCGACCCGCTTCCGCATGCTGCCGGGCGCAGCGAGCGAACTTCCGGCGACCCCGCCCGCCGCGAACCTGCAGGCGCTGGCCGATCAGCTGCTGCTGCGTCAGTTTGCGCCGGCTGCGGTGCTGGTCAATAACCGTGGCGACATCATCTACATCAACGGCCGTACCGGGCGCTACCTGGAGCCGGCCTCCGGAAAGGCGAACTGGAACGTCTACGCGATGGCGCGCAACGGCTTGCGTCAGGCGCTCGGCAGTGCGCTGCAGCAGGTGGTCAGCGATTTCGGCCGGGTCGAGTGCAACGATGTGTCCGTCAAGGACGACGGGAAGACGCACGGAATCGATCTCACCGTGCAATACATCGAGGACCCCGAGCCACTGCGCGGCATGATCATGATCGTGTTCGCCGAACGGCGTTCAAAAGCCCTGGCCAGGCGCCGGGCCGGGACGAGGACGCGCTCTTCGAAGGAGGCCGAACTCGAGGACGCGCTGCAACAGGCGCGCGACGAGATCGGCAGATTACGCGACCAGATGCAGACCTCGGGGGAAGAGCTGAAGTCGACCAACGAGGAATTGCAGTCGACCAACGAGGAGTTGCAGTCGACCAACGAGGAACTGACCACGTCGAAGGAGGAGATGCAGTCCCTGAACGAGGAGTTGCAGACGGTCAACATCGAGCTGCAATCCAGGGTGGACGACTTGTCACGCATCAACGACGACATGCAGAACCTGCTCAACAGCACCGAGGTCGCCACCGTGTTCCTCGACGAGCGCCTGCATGTGCGCCGCTTCACGCCGCAGGTGGCCCACATCATCAAGCTGATCGATGCGGATGCCGGGCGCCCGTTATCCGATCTGGCGAGCGATCTGGACTATCCGGAACTCGAGGACGATGCCCGCAAGGTATTGCATACGCTGATCTTCTCTGAGAAACAGGTCGGCACGCGCGACGGCCGCTGGTTCACGGTGCGCATCATGCCGTATCGCACGATGGAGAACGTCATCAGCGGCGTCGTCATCACCTTCATCGACATCAGCGTGGCCAAGCGCCTCGAAGCGGAACTGCGCGCGACGGTCGCGCGTATCGAGGGTAGGTCCTAGGGCCTGTGCGTGAACAGCCCACCGCCCGCCTGCGCCCGGGGGAGGCTGCTATGTTCGACACCGAACAGACCTTTCCGGGTGGTCGGATTAATTTTGCATACATGAAGTACTCAAACCGGAGCCATTGAAATGAACGCAGTCAGAATTGCAGCCATTGCGCTGATCGTCGCAGGCGTGCTGGGCCTGATTTACGGCGGTTTCACCTATCCGAAGGAAACCCACCGGGCCAGCGTCGGGCCGCTCGATCTGTCGGTGACCGAAGAGGGGTCGGTCAATGTTCCGATCTGGGCGGGCGTCGGGGCGATCTTGATCGGTGGCGGATTGCTGGTGTTCGGCGGCAAGGGCCGATAGGCCGAGCACCCGATCGTCCGTCTTGTTTGCGTCGAGGCAGGGAGGGCGGCACGGTCGCGCCCTCCCTGCCCTTCAAGGGGTGGATGGCGGCACGGTCACTCCCTCCCTGCCCTTCAAGGGGTGGAGGGCGGCACGGCCGCTGCCTCCCTCCCCTTCAAGGGGAGGGCTGGGGAGGGGATGGGTTTGACTAGCGTCGCAGTAACCCATCCCCCTCCTGACCTCCCCCTTGAAGGGGGAGGAAATGGTGCCGACACTGACGTCACGTATTCGTTAATAGGGTGTCCCGGCAATCTGCTTTTGGCGGCATCCGTCACCCGCCTGCCCGCGGCATCAACAACCAGCCTATCGACGTGTCCCGGCAATCTGCTTTCGGCGGTACCCGCCACCCCTATCGAGGAACAGCAATGACTTATTGCGTCGGCGTCATGCTCGACGGCGGACTGATCTTCGCGTCCGACTCGCGCACCCATGCGGGGGTCGACAATTTCGCGAGCTTCTGCAAGATGAACGTGTTCGAGCGCGCCGGCGACCGGGTGATCGTGCTGCTGAGTTCGGGCAACCTGGCCGGCACGCAGGCGGTCATCGGCCTGCTCAGGCAGCGCGCGTCCAGGCCGGAAAGTCCCAGTCTGTGGAGGGCCGAATCCATGTTCGACGTCGCATTGCTGGTGTCGGACGCGATGCGCGAGGTCGATCGGCGCGACGGCCAGCACCTGACCGACAGCGATGTCGGGTTCAACGCGTCGTTCATCCTCGGTGGCCAGATCGCGGGCGAGCCGCCCCGCCTGTTCCGGATCTATGCCGAGGGCAACTTCATCGAGGCGGGTGACCAGACCCCCTATCTGCAGACCGGCGAAACGAAGTACGGCAAACCGATCATCGAACGGGTCATCACCCGCTCGACCTCGCTCAGCGACGCAGTCAAGTGCGTGCTGGTGTCCTTCGAGTCGACGATGCGCAACAACCTGTCGGTCGGCATGCCGATCGACCTGATCTGCTATCAACGGGACAGTCTGGAGGTGCGCAAGCGTCGCCGCTTCGAGTCGGGCGATCCCTACTTCACCACGCTCGGCCGGCAATGGAGCGAAGGCACGCGCGAGGTCTTCGCCCGCTTGCCGGACCTCGACTGGTAGGGTCCGGCATGTGGGGCGATGGGAGCGCCGGGGTGCAGGATGCGCCGAAGCACGTGACATTCGGCGGCGCTGCACTCGTGATCACCTGCGAGCACGGTGGCAACCGCATTCCCGCGTCCTATCGCGCGCTGTTTGCGCCTCACCGGGCCTTGCTCGCGTCCCATCGCGGCTTCGACGCCGGCGCGCTGGTCATGGCACGGGCGCTCGCGGCGGCATTCGAAGTACCGCTGCTGTCGGCGACGGTCAGCCGCCTGCTGGTCGACCTGAACCGTTCGGTCGGGCATCCGCATCTGCATTTCGAGCCGGTCCTCGAATTGCCCGGTCCCCGGCGGCAGCGCATCCTGAAGCGTCACTACCGGCCGTATCGCAGCCAGGCCGAGCAGCTGATGGACGACGCGATCGCCGCACACGGGCGCGTCATCCACCTGTCCTGCCACAGTTTCACGCCGGAGCTGCACGGCGAACGGCGAACCGCCGACATCGGCCTGCTCTATGATCCGGCCAGACCGGGCGAGAGGGCGCTGTGCGCGCGCTGGAAGCGCGCGCTCGAGACCCATGCGCCCGAGCTCGCGGTGCGGCGCAATTATCCCTATGCGGGCCGCAACGATGGCCTGACCGCGTGGCTGCGCAAGCACCATCCGCCCGAGGCCTATGTCGGCATCGAACTCGAACTGAACCAGAAGCACATCACGCGCACGACGCGCCAATGGGCCGCGCTGCGCGAGGTGGTGATCTCGTCCCTGCAGCGCGCGCTGGCCAGCGACGGCGACCATGCGGCCACGCGCACCACCTGATCCATCGAATCGCGATGCGCGGTCTCCGAACCGGCGCGTCGCACAAAAGGAGTGTCAACATGAAGATCCGCATAGGCTTTGACCTGGTATACGACTGCCCGCAGCCGACGCCGATGATCCTGACGCTGAACGTGCATTACACGCGGGCTTCGGACCTGCTCGCGCCGGACCATCTGATCGCCGATCCGCCGGTCCCGATGTCGGCGTATCGCGACGGTTTCGGCAACTGGTGTACCCGTATCGTCGCCCCTGCGGGCCTGCTGCGCCTGTCCACCGATACGGTGGTGCGCGACACCGGGCTGCCGGATGTGGTCGTGCCGCAGGCGCGCCAGATGCCGGTGCAGGCGCTGCCCGACGATACGCTGCAGTTCCTGCTCGGAAGCCGGTATTGCGAGACGGATCGCCTGTCGGACATCGCGTGGTCCCTGTTCGGCAATGCGCCGGAGGGCTGGGCGCGGGTACAGGCGATCTGCGACCATGTTCATAACCATATCGAATTCGGCTATCAGCATGCGCGATCGACCAGGTCGGCCTGGGAGGTCTTCCATGAGCGGGTCGGAGTCTGTCGCGACTACGCGCATCTGGCGATCGCATTCTGTCGCTGCATGAACATCCCGGCGCGCTATTGCACCGGCTACCTCGGCGACATCGGCATGCCGCCGCCCTATGGGGTGATGGATTTCGCCGGCTGGTTCGAGGCCTACCTGGATGGGCAGTGGTACACCTTCGACGCGCGCAACAACATGCCGCGCATCGGGCGGGTCCTGATCGCGCGGGGCCGCGACGCCGCCGACGTGCCGATCAGCAATGCCTTCGGTCCCAACATCCTGCAACGCTTCGAGGTGCGCACCGACGAGGTCGTCGACACGCCGAACGCCTGAACCCGATCGCCTACAGCGTTGGATCGAACAAGCGGACCTGGTTGCGTCCGGCCGACTTGGCCTGGTAGAGGGCCCGGTCGGCTTGCTTGAGCAGGTCCTCGACGCTCTCCCCCGGTCCGAACAGGCGCACGCCGATGCTGGTGGTGCATTGAAACTCGACGCCCCCGGCAGCGACCCGGTGCGCAATCGTGCGGTTCAACTTGTCACCGATCTGCTCGGCGAGCACGGCCGCGGTATGCTCGGACATGTCCAGCCCTTCCAGGATCATCACGAACTCGTCCCCGCCGATGCGTGCCACGGTATCGCCCTCGCGCAGCGTACTGCGCAGGCGCTGCGCGATCTCGATCAAAAACTGGTCGCCCGCATCATGACCGTGCGCGTCGTTCAGCGCCTTGAAGTTGTCGAGATCCAGAAACAGGATCGCGCCATACAGCCCGTTGCGCCTGCTGGCCGCGACCGCGTGCGCCAGGCGATCCTGAAACAGACGGTGGTTGGGCAATTGGGTGAGCGAGTCGTGATGCGCCAGACGTTGCATCTCGGCCGCAGCCGTGCTTTGCTCGGTGTTGTCGAAGAGTGCGATCCGCATCATCGCAGGGCAGTCGGGTCGATCCGTTGTCATGCAGTGAAGTTGAGCCGTAAACTGCAATCCGGCGGCGTTCCTGAGCAGCAGCTCGAGATCCGGAAACGGCGCGCCGGGCGCCTGCCATGCTGCGTCTGCATGCCTGTGCCAGCGATCGAGGTCGTGCGGAGCAATGAAGCGGTCGAGGCGTTGCTCGACCAGTTCCGACCGGGACACGCCGAGCCCGCGGGCTGCGGCGAAATTCGCTTCGGTGATATGGCCGTCACGCGAGACCGTGATATAGGCCACCGGTGCGCAGTCGAACAGGTCGATGTAGCGGTCACGCGCGACTTCCAGCGCGAGCTGGGTCTTCCTGAGCGCCTCGTTCTGCATCTGCAGTTCGATCTGATGCACCTGCAGCTCGTGCAGCAAGGCCCTGTCCTGCGGGACGGGCTCGTCTGACGCTGGGGCGGCGTGACGCACCTGCGCCTCGGCGGCGGTTCTCAGTGCGTTCCGCCGTGCATTCCTGTCGCTTTGATCGTCAGCCACCGGTCCTTGTCCCCGCATATCACGGTCGAGCGCTCCTGGCGGAGTCATGCGCGTGAAGTTGTGCAAACCGGGTTCCAGGTAATGGGTGGATTTCTGATGCCGCATGGTCGGTGCTCCCGCTATACCCGTCGTCATTGCTGCGGGCCTGTCCATCGTGCGTTGCCGTGACGGCGCTCCATCATCGAGGGCTGAGCCTACGCAGCCGGGTGCGGGGCGTCTGTTCGCTTCCTAACAAAGTTCCGTGCCGCGCCCGGCGTCGTTGCGCGGGACGAACGAATCGCAGGCGTCGCAGCAGCGATGAGGGTCGGCTCGGGCCGATCCGGTCGGAGCGCTGGCGCACAGACGGCGCCGGTCCGGATCGCCATGCTGATTGCAGATCGATCCAATCCACGGCCATCGTGCAGTGCCTGTCGGCTGACAAGCCCGGGTGGCCGCGGTGACCTCGACCCGTAGCCGCAGCATCGCGCGGTTGCCCATTCAGTTCCTGCGAAGAGGATCATCATGAAATCGAACAACCTGATCGGCCCCGCGCTCGGCCTGCTGGCCGCCCTGACACTGGCGGCATGCGGCACGATGAACGACCCGTTGTATGGTGGCAGCACGACGCCCGCGTCCCAGGTCGGCACGTCGGGCGGCAGTTATCCAGCCACGACCTATCCTTCCGGCACCTATCCGGTGACGACACAGCCGGCCGACACTTATCCGACCCAGACCTACTCCGGATACGGCGTGGTGCATTCGGTCGAGCGGGTCAGCCAGGCGCCGACCGTCACCGGTGGCGGTGGTAGCGGCATCGGCCTCGGCACCGTTGCAGGCGCAGTCGTCGGCGGGCTGATCGGCAGCCAGATCGGATCCGGAAGCGGCACCACCGCTGCGACGGTGGTCGGCGCGGCGGGCGGCGCCTATGTCGGTCACGAGATCGAGAACCGTCAACAGGCACAACAGGTGCAGGCCCAGCCCGATGTGCTCAAGATCACGGTGCGCATGGAGGACGGATCGTATCAGGACTTGCTGCAGCCACTCGACGCCGACTTCCGGGTCGGTGACCGGGTGCGGGTCGGAGACGGCGTTCTGCAGCGCTACTGAACAGTGGGAGGCCCTCCCGCAGCACATGCGACCAACAAGTCAGTGCATGGCCGCTACGAGGCAGGGCCGAAGGCCGGGCGTGATGCGAGCTGCGTGAAGAATGCATGGCAGAATGCATAGCAGTACTATGTTCGACACCGAACAGACGGACACGATCTCCAAGCTTAGTTTTAAACTTTTGGGGACGTTATCAGTCGGGACGTTCGAGATCCTGCAGTCATCGGAGAGCGCCAATGAGGGGTAGCAAGCCGCTCATCGTGATTCTGCCAGCCGTGCCGACCGCCCTGGGCGACATGAAAGGCGGGCGGACGCCCGATCGGTTCTGGTTGCGAACGATCCGCAAGATGCTCGTGCCGTTGACCCTGGGCATCGCGCTGGTGCTGGGCCTGGACTGGGCGCTGAGGTGAGCATCGTTTCGAACGAAGCCTTGGACCGTTCCGGGGCGGATAAGCCACCTGACGGTGGTGGTGACGGCGTCGTGGTGGCGGTACGCGGCAGCGTGGTCGATGTGCGCTTCGACGCAGGCCTGCCGGCCATCCATTCGCTGCTCAGGGCCGGCGAGCAAGGCCAGATCGCGATCGAGGTGCTGAGTCAGCTCGATGCGCAGCAGGTGCGCTGTATCGCCCTCACGCCTACTCAGGGACTGGCGCGCGGCATGCCGGTGATCCACACCGGCGGGCCGTTGCGCGCACCGGTCGGCAAGGGCATCCTGTCCCGCATGTTCGACGTGTTCGGCCATCCGATCGACCGCCAGCCACCGCCGCAGGACGTGGCATGGCGCTCGGTGCATCGGCCACCGCCCCCGCTGGCCAGGCGCTCCACCCGTTCCGAAATCTTCGAGACCGGGATCAAGCTCATCGATGTGCTGGTGCCGCTGGAACGCGGCGGCAAGGCCGGCCTGTTCGGCGGTGCCGGTGTGGGCAAGACGGTACTGCTGACCGAGATGATTCACAACATGGTCGCCCACCATCAGGGCGTGAGCATATTCTGCGGTATCGGCGAGCGGTCGCGCGAAGGCGAGGAGCTCTACCGCGAGATGACCGAGGCTGGTGTGCTGCCCAACATGGTGATGGTGTTCGGCCAGATGAATGAGCCGCCGGGCGCACGCTTTCGCGTCGGGCACACCGCGCTGACCATGGCCGAGTACTTCCGCGACGACGCGCACCAGGATGTGTTGCTGCTGATCGACAACATCTTCCGCTTCATCCAGGCCGGCTCCGAAGTCTCCGGCCTGATGGGTCAGATGCCGTCGCGGCTGGGCTATCAGCCGACCATGGGTACGGAGCTGGCGGGACTGGAGGAGCGCATCGCCAATACCGACAGTGGCGCGATCACGTCGATACAGGCGGTCTATGTGCCGGCCGACGACTTCACCGATCCCGCGGCGGTGCATACCTTCTCGCACCTGTCCGCCTCCATCGTACTGTCGCGCAAGCGCGCCAGCGAGGGCCTTTATCCGGCCATCGACCCGCTTCAATCGAATTCCAGAATGGCCTCGCCCAGCGTGGTCGGCGAACGCCATTACCGGCTGGCACAGGAGGTGCGCCGCACGCTTGCGCAATACGCCGAGCTGAAGGACATCATCGCGATGCTCGGCCTCGAGCAGCTGTCGCCCGAGGACCGCAACGTGGTCGGCCGCGCGCGCCGTCTGGAGCGATTCCTGACCCAGCCTTTCTTCACCACCGAGCAGTTCACCGGTCTGAAGGGCCAGCTCGTCAGTCTCGAAGACGCACTCGACGGTTGCGAGCGCATTCTGGCCGATGAGTTCAAGGACAGCCCTGAAAGGGCGCTGTACATGATCGGGGCAATCGACCAGGCGAGGATGAAGCAGCGCAGCAACGCGAAGGACGAGGCCGAAGACGGTGCGCCGTGCGCACCGCAACCCGAAGAGGAGGTCGAGCGTGCCAGCCAATAGCATGAGCCTCAAGGTTCTGCTGCCGTTCCGCACCTTCGTCGAGGAAACCGGTGTGCTGCGGATCGTGGCCGAGACGCGCGCAGGGTCCATGGGTCTGCTGCCGCGCCGGCGCGACTGCATCGCGGTGTTGCAGCCCGGCATCCTGATATTCGAGAGCGAGGCGAGGGGTGAAGTGTATGTGGCCGTCGATCAGGGCGTGCTGGTCAAGACCGGTCCCGAAGTGCGGGTTTCGGTGCGGCGCGCGATCATGGGAACCCAGCTGGCCGAGTTGCGCGATGCGGTCGAAGAAGCTTTCCTGACGCTCGACGAGCAGGAGCGCAGCGCACACCTGGCCATGGCAAAACTGGAAAGCGGCTTCCTGCGTCGTTTTGCGAGTTTTCGCGATGAGTGACGACCACGACGCGCGCGACAAGGATGCCGACAGGCCGCCGTCACTGGCCGGGCAGATCGGCACGAAGGCCACACGCAAGCTCAGGGCGCAACGCCATGTCACGCGCACCGTGTGGTTCGGCCTCGGCATGATGGGGCTGGTGGGCTGGTCGGTGGCGGTACCGACGCTGCTGGGCGCCGGCTTCGGCTTGTGGCTGGACGAACACCATCCTGCATCGCATTCATGGACACTCACGCTGCTGGTCGTCGGCCTCGTGCTCGGCTGTGTGAATGCGTGGCACTGGATGAGTCGCGAGGACAGGGAGATACGCACCGAACAGGAGAACGACGATGAATGAGACCGTGAGTCTGTTGCTGGCACTGGCCGCCGGCGTCATGCTCGGAGGCTTCTTCTTCGGGGGTCTGCTATGGACCGTGCGCCATGGTCTGTCGGCCCGTCAGCCGGCGCTGTGGTTTCTGGTCAGCCTGCTGGTGCGCACGCTTACCGTCCTGGCAGGCTTCTATTACGTTTCCGCGGGTCACTGGCAGCGGATGCTGCTGTGTCTGCTCGGATTCTTCATCGCCCGCCTGATGGTGACGCGGCTGAGCGGACGCACCGCCACGGCCGACGATCCCCCTCTCACGCAGCACCTGCATGCGGCTCACGCGGAGCGAAGCTCGATCTCCGATTCACTGAAAGGAAACAGCAAATGACCCTCCTTACCGACGATTTTGCCGCTGCGCTCGAGGGCGCCGAACCCCCCTGCCTGTCGCTCTACCAGCCCACCCATCGCTCCCATCCCGCCAACCAGCAGGATCCGATTCGCTTCCGCAATCTGCTGAAGGCTCTGGAGCAGTCACTGCGGCAACAATACCCCGATGCGGAAATCGCCAGCCTGCTGGCACCGTTCGAGGCCCTCGCCGACGACGAGACACACTGGAAGCACACGCTGGACGGGCTGGTGGTGTTCGCAGCACCGGGCCTGTTCCAGGTCCTTGCCACCCAGCGCCCGGTCGAGGAGCTGGTCGTGGTGGCGAACAGCTTCCACACCAAGCCGCTGCGGCGTCTTCTGCAAAGCGCCGGGCGCTACCAGGTGCTGGGATTGAGTCGTGATGCGATCAGACTTTTCGAAGGCAATCGCGAGGCGCTGGACGAGATCGATCTCGTCACCGGTGTTCCGCGTACGATCACCGAGGCGCTGGGCGACGAACTCACCGACAAGCATCAGACGGTTGCGTCCTACGGCGGGGCCGGTCCCGGGAGTACACCGATGCACCATGGCCATGGCGGCAAGAGCGACGAGCTGGACGTTGATGGAGAGCGTTTCTTCCGTGCGGTGGACCATGCGGTTCTCGAGCGCTATTCACAGCCTTCGGGGCTTCCCTTGATCCTCGCCGCGCTGCCCGAGCATCACGCGCTGTTCCATCGGATCAGCAAGAATCCACATCTGGTCAAGACGAGCGTCACGGTCAACCCCGACGCGGTATCCATCGAGGAACTCCGCGCCCGTGCGTGGGAAGTCGTCGAGCCTCAGTATCGCGCACGGCTCGCGGCGCTCGGCGAAGTGTTCGGGCGAGCTCGTGCCCATGAACTGGGCAGCGACGATCTCGCCGAGGTTGCGGCGGCGGCGGCGGCCGGTCGCGTCGAGACACTCCTGATCGAAGCCGATCGACTGGTCCCGGGCCACCTGGACGAGACGACCGGGCAGATCGTCCGGGGCGAACTCGACGACCCGATGGTGGATGACCTGCTCGACGACCTGGGCGAGATGGTGGCGAGCATGGGGGGTCAGGTGTGGGTGGTTCCGGCCGAGAACATGCCCGTACCGACCGGTGTTGCCGCGACCTTCCGCTTCTGACCGACAGCCCCCGGCTTGAAACCATGCGCCTGAGCCCTGACGAGACCATTATCTGGCAGTTCGGAGAGGTCATCCGACTCAACGCCACGATCGTGTTCACGTGGGCGCTGATGCTGGTGCTGGTGGTCGGCTCGATGCTGGTGACGCGCAGGTTGTCGCGGGATCTGCAACGTTCGCGCTGGCAGAACCTGCTGGAGATCGTCGTGACCGCCATCGAGAAGCAGATCGAGGAGGTGGGCCTGAGTCAGCCGCGCAAGTATCTCGGCTTCCTGGGCAGTCTGTTCCTGTTCGTGGCCGCCGCCAGCCTGTTCACGATCGTGCCGGGCTACGTGCCGCCGACGAGCTCGCTGTCGACCACGGTGGCGCTCGCATTGTGCGTGTTCGTGGCGGTCCCGCTGTTCGGTATCGCCGAGCAAGGCGTGCGCCGCTATCTGATGGCCTATGTCCAACCGAATTTCATCATGCTGCCGTTCAACATCATCAGCGAACTCTCGCGCACTCTGGCTCTGGCGGTTCGCCTGTTCGGCAACATGATGAGCGGCGCGATCATCGTCGGCATCCTGCTGAGCATCACGCCCTTCCTGTTCCCGATCGTGATGAGCCTGCTGGGCTTGCTCACCGGTATGGTCCAGGCTTACATCTTCACCATCCTGGCCACCGTCTACATCGCGGCGGCGACACGCGCCGGTCCGGGCGTCGATGACGCGGCACCCGAACCCGTATCGAAACCCTGATGGACACGACACCACACTCACCGGAGACCCCATGGACAGCCTGACCCTCATCGCAGTGGCCTCGATCGTCACCGCCGGCATCACCACCGGATTCGGCTCGCTTGGACCTGCACTGGGCGAAGGCCGCGCGGTTGCGACCGCCCTGACTTCGCTGGCTCAGCAACCCGACGCCTCCGCCACCATCACCCGGACGCTGTTCGTGGGTCTGGCGATGATCGAATCGACAGCGATCTACTGCTTCGTCGTATCGATGATCCTGATCTTCGCCAACCCGTTCTGGAACCAGGCCATCGCGCTCGCCGCCGGAGGCTGAGTCGATGATGATCGACTGGTTCACCGTCGCTGCGCAGACACTGAACTTCCTGGTACTGGTCTGGCTGCTGAAGCGCTTTCTGTACAAGCCTATCCTCGATGCGATCGACGCGCGCGAACAGCGCATCGCCACCGAGCTCGCGAACGCGGCGGCGACGATGGCCGAAGCCGGCGAGGCGCGGGCCCGGTTCGAGCACATGAATGCCGAGTTCGACCGGCAGCGCCACGAAATGACCGCGAGCGCAGCGGAGGAAGCGAAAGCGGAACGCCGACGGCTGCTTGCCCGCGCCCGCGAGGATGCGGAGACGGAGCGAATCAAATGGCAGCAGGCACTGAGCAATGAACGTCGCGACCTGAACGATGCGCTGAGCCGGTGCGCACGTGAGGAGGTGTTTGCGATCGCGCGCAAGGTGTTGACCGACCTGGGGTCGACGAGTCTGGAAGAGGTTCTGGCCGACGCGTTCATCCGCCGCCTGTGTGCGATCGATGGAAACGCGAAAGCCGAGTTTGCCACGGCGCTCGAGACGGGCGACGGTACGGCGCGGTTGCGCAGCGCGTTTGTGCTGCCCGAAGCACAGCGTGCCGCGATCCAGAACGCGTTCAACCAAACCTTCGGCACCGGCACCACGCTCCGCTTCGAGACCACCCCGGATCTGGTCGGCGGTATCGAGCTGACCATGAACGGGCAGAAGCTCGCGTGGAGCATCGGGGCGTATCTGGTGGCGCTGGAGCGGCATGTCGACGCGCTGCTGAAGGCGCAGGCCCGACCCGAGGCCGGCGCGGCACGTCGAGCCGGCCGGGAAACCGACCCCGATGGTCGAGCCGTCCCCGCAACCGGATCCCAGGCCGAAGCATCGTGACGAGCACCACATCCGACAGCCTGGCGCAGGTCTTCAAGCGCACCTTTACCGGGCTTGGCGACGCGCGCGAGGGCTTCGCGCCATGCTTCGCACCGCGCGAAGTGGGGACCATCACCCGGGTTTCGACCGGTATCGCGATGGTCTCCGGCCTGCCCGGGGTCGGGTACGAGGAACTGCTGAGCTTTCCGGGCGGCGTGTCCGGCATCGCTTTCAACGTGGACGCGGAAGAGATCGGTGTCGTGTTGCTCGGTGAGTACTGGCACCTGCATGCAGGCGACGAGGTCGAGCGCACCGGTCGCGTGATGGATGTCGCGGTCGGCGAGGGGGTGCTCGGACGGGTGATCGACCCGCTCGGCCAGCCCCTCGATGGCAGGGGCCCGGTCGCGGCCAGCATGCGCATGCCGATCGAACGTGCGGCTGCCGCGATCATGGACCGCGCGCCGGTCAGCATGCCCTTGCAGACCGGACTGAAGGTGGTCGATGCGTTGATCCCCATCGGCCGCGGTCAGCGCGAACTGATCCTGGGTGACCGCCAGACCGGCAAGACCGCGATTGCGCTCGACACCATCCTCAATCAGCGCGACCAGGACGTGGTGTGCGTGTATTGCGCGATCGGGCAGCGCTCCGCGTCGGTGGCCAAGGCGGTGGCGATCCTGCGCGACAAGGGGGCGCTCGGCTACACCGTGGTGGTCGTGACCGAGGGCAGTCAGCCGCCCGGCCTGTCCTATATCGCTCCGTACGCCGCGACCACCATCGCCGAGCATTTCATGGAGGCGGGCCGCAACGTGCTGATCGTGTATGACGATCTGACCCAGCATGCCCGTGCCTATCGCGAGCTGTCACTGTTGCTGCGCCGACCACCGGGGCGCGAGGCTTTCCCGGGGGACATCTTCTATATCCATTCCCGCTTGCTGGAGCGGGCAACCCATCTGAACGACGCCCGCGGTGGCGGTTCGCTCACCGCGCTGCCGATCATCGAGACCGAGGCGCAGAACATCTCCGCCTACATCCCGACCAATCTGATCTCGATCACCGACGGTCAGATCGTGCTGTCGCCGTCGCTGTTCGCGCTGGGTGTGCTGCCGGCGGTGGACGTCGGTCAATCGGTCTCGCGTGTCGGTGGCAAGGCCCAGCGGGCCTCTTACCGCGCGGTGGCGGGTGACCTGAAGCTGGGCTACGCGCAGTTCGAGGAACTCGAAACCTTCGCCCGCTTCGGTGCCCGCCTGGATGCCGACACGCGCAGGATCATCGAGCATGGACGTCGTATCCGCGCCTGTCTCAAGCAACCCGAGTTTGCGCCGGTGTCGGTGCCGGCGCAGATCGCCGTTCTGCTTGCGTTGGAGGCCGGGTTGTTCGATCAGGTGCCGCTGGAGCGCATGATCGAGGCCGAGGCCGTGGTACAGGCTGCGGTGGCCGATATTCCGGCGGCGGTGCGCGCACGTCTGGACACCGCCGCCAAGCTGACCGACGAGGATCGCGAAGCGATCGTCGCCATCGCGCGCCGGGCGCTGTTGCCGCACCGGCCCGAACCCTCCGACAGCTCGGGCAAGGGCGAAGGCCTGCATGCGTCGGATGCGATTGCGGCCGCCGCGTCCGTGGCGCCGCCCGAAGCCGCGGCGGTGAAACCGGCGCGGGCGCATCCATGAGCGACACGATGGGCGGCCTGCGGCGCAAGATCGGCAGCGCCGAAGATCTGCGATCGGTGGTACGCACGATGAAGGCGCTGGCTGCGGCGAGCGTCGGGCAGTACGAGCAGTCGGTACGGGCGCTCGCCGACTATACCCGCAGCGTGGAACTGGGTCTGGGTGCGTGCCTGCGGGAGCTGGACCCGGCTGCCGTGATCCCGCAGATCACGCCATCGGCCGACGCCGGGACGGTGGGGGCGATCGTGTTCGGCTCCGATCAAGGCCTGGTCGGCCAGTTCAATGACGTCATCGCCGAGTTCGCACTCGAGGCGCTGGCGGCATTGCCGGGCAGATCCGTGCTGTGGGCGGTGGGCGAACGGGTTCATGCGCGGCTTGCGGACGTGGGCCAGAGGCTGGCGGGCGGTTTTGCGGTGCCGGGATCGGTCGATTCGATCGCCGAACTGGTCGGGCAGATCCAGATCGAAGTCGAACGCTGGCAGGCCAGCGGCGAGGCCCTGCAGATCTATGTCTTTCACAACCGTCCCACCGCTGGTGCGCTTTACGAGCCGTTCGGCCTGCGCCTGTTGCCACTCGATGAACGGTGGCAGCGCGAGCTGGTCGCAGTGCGCTGGCCCACCCGGATCCTGCCCGAACTGATCGCCAGCCGTGGCGCCACACTGCGTGTACTGATTCGCGAGCATCTTTTCATCTTGCTGTTTCGCGCCTGCGCCGAGTCACTCGCGAGTGAAAACGCCAGTCGCCTCGCCGCGATGGAGCGTGCGGATCGGAACATCGACGACCTTCTGGTCGAGCTCAACAGCAGCTTCCATCAATTGCGTCAGGGTGCCATAGACGCAGAGCTGTTCGACGTGATCGCGGGCTCCTCGATGAGACCGTCCGATCGACGCGCGCGTTAATCGCCGAGCAGTTCACCCACGGGTTTCAGATCCTCGACCCGGTCGCATACCACCTTGATGACCATGATGATGGGTACGCCCAGCAACAGGCCCCACAGGCCCCACAGCCAACCCCAGAACAGCACCGCCGTGAAGATGACGACCGGGTTCATCCGGCTCGTACGGCCGATCAGCCAGGGCGTCAGCAGGTAGCCTTCCAAGGACGTGATGAGCAGCGCGATCCCGGAAACGAAGAAGGCCATGCCGAATGTTCCGAACTGCAGAAAGGCGACCAGCAAGGTGCCACCGGTCACGATGACCGGACCGAGATAGGGAATGATCTTCAGTACGCCGGCGGCGATGCCCCAGATCGCCGCATACTCCATGCCGATCCACAGGAATGCGAGCCAGGTCGCCGCACCGACCACGATGCTGGTGAGGATCTGGACCAGCATGTAACGCTGTATCTGCCCGTTGATCTCATCGAGCACCTGCAGCGTGATCTTCTTGTTGGTTAGCGTCGGCCCGGCCAGCCTGACCAGTTTTCGCCGGAACTTGTCGCCCGACGCCAGAATGAAGAAGGCCAGGAACAACACCATCGCGAGCTGAGCGGCAAAGGCGAGTGCCCCCTTGGTGCCCATCCACAGGTAGTCCTGCACGTTGAGTCCGGGCTTCTCGATCTGCACCCGCGTCACGCCGCGCGGAGCGGCGGGCGCCGGGGCGCCGGTTTCGCTTGCAACCTGCTCGAGCTCGCTGGCGGCGCGTTGCACTTTCTCCATCGTGCCTTCGGACTTTCCCTTGCCGCTGAGCAGTGCCCCGCGAAGTTTCTGCACCGCATCGGGCAGGGTTTCGATCAGGCGACTGGTTTCGCCTCCAAGGGAATAGACCGCGGTGCCGGTTCCGCCCACGATGGTGAGCAATAGCAGTGCCGCGCCGAGCGCCCGCGGGATGTGCCATGTCTGCATCAGATTGACCGGGGCCGACAGCGCGTAGCTGATCATCACGCCAAGCATCAACGGGATGAAGACGGCCTGGGCCCAGTGCAACGCGAACACGACTGCGATGACTGCCAGCACGGTCAGCGCGATGCGGTATGCATCTACCGGCATGGGAAGGGTCGCCGGGGGTTGCGGCGCCGTTTCCGGATTTCCGTCGGGGACATCGCGTTGCAGGGGCGAAAGCTTGCCCGTCATGACCGAATGCTCCGTACGCGATTGCGCGCTGCCAGATGACGGCGCCAAGGCTCAGGAGACGGCGCCTAAGCTCATCATGGCACGCCATTCCCTCCATCCTCTGTGCGATAGCGAACGCTCGCGTGTGACAGGTCCGGGGTGCAAGCGCCACCTATGTGCGACAGCGGACAGACGGGATGGCATCACCCCCCTCATGCTCGTTTCATCGCAGACAGTCGTCACGACATGCCGGTGGCAAAGCCAGTCGCGTGGATTCGAGACGATCAGGTCATTGCGAGGAACGGTGCCTGCCGGTTTGCCCGCAGTGCAGCGTTCCCCACTTCACTCCATCGAGGAATCATCATGAACACATTCAACAACAGTCCGATCAGCTCATCGCGGAAGCGCCTGCTCGGTGTCGTCGCCGTTGTCGCACTGCTGGGTCTCGGCGGCTGCGCCGGCATGTCCAGTCAGGACAAGAGTACCGCGGCCGGCGCCGGGATCGGCGCGGTCGGTGGTGCGGTGCTTACCGGCGGAAGTGCGGTCGGAACCGTGGGTGGCGCAGCGGTGGGTGGCGTCATCGGTCACGAAGTCGGCAAGTAACCGGCCCCTGACCGGTGCGATCGCCCGTGTCAGGGGGGATCGTCGATCGGATCCTGAACCTGTCCGGCTTTGATCGCTTGCCGGCGAACGGGCCGCAAGGCCCGTTCTGTCCGTTGACACCCGAAATCAGCCAAGGAGAACGGCATGGCCTTGACGGCTACGGTGCTTGACACCGAGATGCTCGCACGGATGGACGCTTGGTGGCGTGCCGCCAACTACCTGTCGGTCGGGCAGATCTATCTGTTCGACAACCCGTTGCTGAAGGAGCCTTTGCAGCGATCGCACATCAAACCGCGTCTGCTGGGTCACTGGGGGACTACGCCGGGGCTGAACTTCATCTATGTGCACATGAACCGGGTCATCACGGAGCAGGATCTGTCGATGATTTTCATTGCCGGACCCGGCCACGGCGGCCCTGCAGTGGTCGCGAACACCTGGCTCGAAGGCAGCTACAGCGACGTGTATGCCGACATCTCGCAGGACGAGGAAGGCATGCGTCGCCTGTTTCGGCAGTTCTCGTTTCCGGGGGGCATCCCGAGCCACGCCGCGCCGGAGACGCCCGGCTCGATCCACGAGGGTGGCGAGCTGGGTTATGCGCTGTTCCATGCCTATGGGGCGGTGTTCGACAACCCGGCGCTGATCGCCTGCTGTGTGGTCGGCGATGGCGAGGCCGAAACCGGCCCGCTGGCCGCATCGTGGCACTCGAACAAGTTTCTGAACCCGCGCACAGATGGGGCGGTGCTGCCGATTCTGCATCTCAATGGCTACAAGATCGCCAATCCGGCCATCCTCGCGCGAATCAGTCATGCCGAGCTCGAAAGCCTGTTCATCGGTTACGGTTACAAACCCTACTTCGTCGAAGGCGACGAGCCCGAGACCATGCATGCGCTGATGGCGGCGGCAACCGACACGGCGATCGGCGAGATTCGCGCGATTCAACGGGCTGCGCGGGCAGGCGGTGAATTGACCCGTCCGATGTGGCCGATGATCGTGTTGCGTTCGCCCAAGGGCTGGACCGGTCCGAAGGAAGTGGACGGTCAACGAAGCGAAGCTTACTGGCGGTCGCACCAGGTTCCGTTCAGTGACATGGAGAAGCCGGAACACGTCCGGCTGCTCGAGCAGTGGATGAAGTCCTACCAGCCGGAAACGCTGTTCGATGCCGGAGGCAGGCTGGTGCCCGAACTGGCGTCGCTCGCCCCTGTGGGTGTGCGACGCATGGGCGTGAATCCGCACGCCAACGGCGGCACGCTGCTGCGCGATCTGCGCTTGCCGGATTTTCGCGATTACGCGGTGGCGGTCCCCGAACCGGGTGGCGCGATGGCCGAGGCCACCCGGGTGATGGGAACCTACCTGCGCGACGTGATGCGCGGGAACATGGACAATTTCCGCGTGTTCGGACCCGACGAGACCACCTCCAATCGGCTCGGCGCCTTGCTCGAAGTGACCGACCGCGCGTGGATGGCGGAGCGTTTCGACTACGACGATCATCTCGCACCCGACGGCCGGGTCATGGAGATCCTGTCCGAACATGCTTGTCAGGGCTGGCTGGAAGGCTATCTTCTGACCGGACGGCACGGACTGTTCTCATGCTACGAGGCCTTCATCCACATCATCGATTCGATGTTCAACCAGCATGCCAAATGGCTCAAGGTCTGTGGCGAAATTCCATGGCGGCGCCCGATCGCGTCGCTCAACATCCTGCTCACTTCGCATGTCTGGCGCCAGGACCACAACGGTTTCTCGCATCAGGATCCCGGCTTCATCGATCATGTGGTCAACAAGAAAGCCGACATCATTCGGGTCTATCTGCCGCCCGATGCCAACACGCTGCTGGTGGTGACCGAGCAGTGCCTCAAGAGTCGCAATCTTGTCAATGTCATCGTCGCCGGCAAGCAGCCCGAACGCCAGTGGCTGGACATGGACGCCGCGATCGACCACGCCGGGGCCGGCATCGGTTTGTGGGAATGGGCGTGCAACGATGAGGACGGCGAACCGGACATCGTGCTGGCGGCCGCGGGGGACGTCCCGACGCTGGAAATGCTGGCGGCGATCGACATCCTGCGCGAGCTGACCCCTGAGCTGAAGATCCGTTTCATCAACGTGGTCGACCTGATGACGCTGCAGCCGCAGGAGGAGCACCCGCATGGCCTGTCCAATACCGAATTCGTGTCGCTGTTCCGTCCCGACACGCCGATCCTGTTTGCCTACCACGGCTACCCGTGGTTGATTCACCGACTGACCTACCGCCGCAGCAATCATGCCAATCTGCACGTGCGCGGCTATAAAGAGGAGGGCACCACCACCACGCCCTTCGACATGGTGGTGCTCAATAACCTGGATCGCTTCCACCTGGTGATGGACGTCGCAAACCGGGTTTCGATGCTGCAACCCCGTGCCGCCCACATCAAGCAGTGCATGCGCGACAAGCTGAACCGGCACACCCGCTACATCCATGAGCATGGTGAAGACATGCCGGAGATTCGCGACTGGAAATGGCCGTCTGCGACGACCAGGACATGAGCCGGAAATCGGAAACCCCGTTCGGCAAACGGTGGCGCCATTTCTTGGCGTGGCTTCGTGCATCCGGGCGATTGCCGCCGCCGGCCGCGGAGGAGCCGCCGCTACGCGCCGAGCTGTTCAGCGCCGAACAGATGGCCCAGCATGGCAAGGCGCTGGCGGCCTCGCACAAGGCCGTCGCACGGCCGGCGGCGGACCAGCTTCTGGCGCGGCTCGCCGCCAACGAACGGATTCTGGTCGAGGTGTCGCAGCGGCTCACCGAAGCGGTCACCGAGAATCAGCGCATCACCCCGGCCGGGGAATGGCTGCTCGACAACTTCTATATCATCGAAGAGCAGATCAACACGGCCAAACGACACCTGCCCAAGGGTTACAGTCGTGAGCTTCCGCGTCTGACTGACGGCCCGTCGGCTGGATATCCACGTGTCTACGACATTGCGCTGGAGATCATCGCCCATGGCGATGGCCGCGTGGATGCGGAAAGTCTGAGCCGTTTCGTCAAGTCCTATCAAACCGTCACCGCACTCGATCTCGGCGAGCTTTGGGCCATTCCGATCATGCTGCGTCTGGCTCTGATCGAGAATCTGCGTCGTGTCGGCGTGCAGGTGGCCGCGGCATGGGACGCGCGCAAGCTGGCCAATGCGTGGGCGGAGCGGATGGTGGTCACCGCCAGCCACGATGCCAAGAGCCTGATTCTGGTGATTGCGGACATGGCGCGATCCGATCCGCCCATGGTCAGTGCCTTTGTGGCCGAGTTCGTGCGCTGCCTGCAAGGTCAGGGTCCCGCGGTGGCGCTGGCTCTGTCATGGATCGAGCAACGGCTCGCCGAGACCGGCCTCACGATCGAACGCCTGGTGCAGGCCCAAAGCCAGCGACAGGCTGCCGATCAGGTCTCGATCAGCAACAGCATCGGCAGCCTGCGGGAACTGGGTGCGATGGACTGGCGGGCGTTCGTCGAGGCCATGAGCATCGTCGAGCAGACGCTGCTCGAGGACCCGGGCGGCGTCTACGGCCGCATGGATTTCGCCACCCGTGATCGCTACCGTCATGCCACCGAGCGAATCGCGAAGCGGACCCACCTGTCCGAAAGCGACGTGGCGCGCAAGGCGCTGGCGCTGGCGCAAGCGGCGGCGGCGGACGAGGACGGCGCCGGCGAGGCTGGGTACCGCCGGGGTCATGTCGGCTTCTACCTGATCGACAAGGGTCTGCCGGCACTCGAGGCCGCAGCACAGGTACGCCCCCGCGTCATCGATGCGATTCGTCGGATCGCCGGTCGTCTGCCCTTGGTGCTGTATCTGGGCCTGATTGCGCTGATCACCGTCCTGCTCGCTGTCGGTCTGCTGGTGCTGGGCGAGGCGGCTCGGGCACCGCTGTGGCTGGCCGTGCCGACCGGTCTCGTCGCGCTGCTCGCCGCGACTCGATTGGCGGTTGCCCTGGTGAACTGGCTGGCGACCGAGCTGGTCCGCCCCGCTGCGCTGCCCCGCATGGATTTTTCGGCAGGCATTCCGCCGCATGCGCGCACGCTGGTGGTGGTTCCGACCATGCTCACGAGCACGTCGGCGGTCGAGGATCTGGTCGAGGCGCTGGAAGTGCGGTTTCTGGCGAACCGTGACGAGCGTCTGCACTTCGCGCTGATCACCGATTTTCTCGATGCCGCACAGCGTACGCTGCCCGAGGACGGCCCGTTGCTGGAGCTCGCGCAGTGCCGGATCGAGGCGCTGAATCGCAAGTACGCGAGCGGCCGGGGCCTGATCGGAAACGACCAATTCTTTCTGTTTCATCGGGCACGTCGCTGGCACCCACGGGACCGCGTGTGGATGGGGCATGAGCGCAAGCGCGGCAAGCTGGAGGCACTGAACGCGCTGCTGCGCGACTACGCACGGGGTGTCCATCAGGCCGCCAGCGATGGCTTCGCGCTCGTGGTCGGCGATACCGCCGTGCTGTCCGCGGTGAAGTACGTGATCACGCTGGACACCGACACGCAGCTTCCGCGCGATGCGGCGCGCCAGTGCGTCGGGGCGATGGCGCACCCGCTCAATCGGCCGCAAGTCGACGCGGCCAGGGGTCGTGTCACGGAGGGCTACGGCATTCTGCAGCCGCGCGTGGCGATCAACCTGCCGAGTACCAACCGCACGCGCTATGCGCGGCTGTATGGCGGGGACCGGGGCATCGATCCGTACACGCGTGCGGTGTCGGATGTTTACCAGGATGTTTTTGGCGAAGGGTCGTTCGTCGGCAAGGGGATCTATGATGTCGCGGCCTTCGAGCAGACCCTGGGTGGAGGGCGCCTGCCCGAGAACCGCATCCTCAGCCATGACCTGCTGGAGGGTTGTTATGCGCGCGCCGGGCTGCTGAGCGATGTCTGCCTTTACGAAGACCAGCCGGCACGCTACAGCAGCGACGTGAGCCGGCGCCGGCGCTGGATTCGCGGTGACTGGCAACTTGCCGGCTGGCTGCTGCGGCGCGTGCCGTGGGGCGCCGACGCCGTGGATGCAGGGCCGTATCCTGCGATGCCGCCGCTGCCTCGGCGGATGAATCCGCTGTCAGCGCTTTCCCGATGGAAACTGATCGACAACCTGCGCCGCAGCCTCGTCCCCGCCGCGCTGACCTTGCTGCTGGTATTGGGCTGGACGGTATTGTACTCTGCGTGGTTATGGACGCTGGCGGTGATCGGCGTGATGCTGGGCCCGACCCTGTGCATGACGCTCGTCGAGGTTGGCCGCAAGTCCGAAGACGTGCTGTGGAGCCAGCATCTGGCAGCCGTCTGGCACTCGACCGCGCGTCGCTTCACGCAGGCGGGTTTCGAACTTGCCTGTCTTCCGTACGAGGCCTGGTTCAGTCTGGACGCGATCATCCGCACCCATTGGCGCCTGCTCGTGACGCAGCGGCGGCTGCTCGAATGGAAGCCATCGAGCGAGGTCGAGCGCGAATCCGCCGGACAAGGCCAAGATGGCCTGGGCGCTTCGCTGCGCGCAATGTGGGTGGGTCCCGGCCTCGCCGTCGCGCTGTTCATCGCACTGGCGTGGGTGAATCCTGCGGACTTGATCGTGGCCGCACCGATCCTGCTGCTGTGGTTCGCGTCACCGGTCTTCGCATGGTGGATCAGCCGCCCGCTGACGCCTCGCCAGGCGAGCCTGTCGGGTGAACAGGTCCGCTTCCTGCGTGCGATCTCGCGGCGGACCTGGGCGTTCTTCGAGCACTTCGTCCGTGCGGAGGAGAACTGGTTGCCGCCCGACAATTATCAGGAATACCGGGTCGCCGCGATCGCGCATCGCACCTCGCCGACCAATATCGGTATGGCGCTGTTGGCAAACCTGTCTGCCTATGACTTCGGCTATGTTCCGGCGGGCAAGCTGGTCGAACGGACCGGCGCCACCCTGCGTACGATGAAGACCCTGGAGCGCTACCGGGGGCACTTCTACAACTGGTACGACACGCGCACGCTGCAACCCATGGCGCCGCTCTACGTGTCCACGGTGGACAGCGGCAACCTTGCAGCCCATCTGCTGACCTTGCGTGCCGGCCTGCTGCGGCTGGTCGACGACCGGATCATCGGGGCGCAGCTTTTCGAGGGCCTCGGCGATACGCTCGACCTCATCATCGACAAGGACGCCGCTGCGGACGACGACGTCGGGCTCAAACTGGCGGCGCTGGCGCGCGATCTGGCGCGCTGTCGGACGACGCCCGCCGACAGCGTCGCGGCGCTGCGCCTGTCCCTGTCGGGACTGGTCAAGGCTGCGGCCGAACTTGCGGTCAAGGTGTCGGCGGGCACCGATGCGGCCCTGGGCGACACGCCGGCCGATTGGGCGAACGCGTTGATGCGCCAATGCCTCGACGCGCTGGAGGAACTCGACCGGTTCGGTAGCGATTGCGCCGAGCATGCGATCGTGGGCGTTCCGAGTCTGCGCGAACTGGCCGCGGCCGGCAGCGTCCGGGCGCGCGAGCGGATCGCAGCCATCGAGCGTCTCGCGGCGCACGCGGGCGAGCTTGCACGGATGGATTTCGAGTTCCTGTACGACAAGACGCGCCACCTGCTGACCATCGGATACGACGTCTCGGCACACAGGATCGATGCGAGCTACTACGACCTGCTCGCGTCGGAAGCGCGATTGAGCAGTTTCGTCGCGATTGCGCAGGGACAACTTCCACAGGAAAGCTGGTTCGCGCTGGGTCGGCTGCTCATCGATTCGGGCGGCGATCCGGTGCTGCTGTCGTGGAGCGGCTCGATGTTCGAGTATCTGATGCCGTTGCTGGTGATGCCGACCTATGAGAACACCTTGCTCGACCAGACCTGCATCGCGGCGGTGGCCCGACAGATCGAATACGGCAGGCAGCGCGGTGTGCCATGGGGGATGTCGGAGTCCGGCTACAACACGGTCGACGTGCAGCTCAACTACCAGTACCGTGCGTTCGGTGTGCCAGGCCTGGGGCTCAAGCGCGGCTTGGCCGACGACGTCGTGATTGCTCCCTATGCGTCCGCCCTAGCGCTGATGGTGGCGCCCGAGGCGGCCTGCAGGAACCTGCAGCGGCTGGCCGCCTCGGGCTTCGTCGGCCGGTTCGGATTCTTCGAGTCGATCGATTACACGCCGGCACGGCAGCGGCGCGGACAATCGCATGCGGTGGTGCGCTCCTTCATGGCCCATCACCAGGGCATGAGCCTGCTCGCACTCGCCTATCTGCTGCTCGACCGTCCGATGCAGCGGCGCTTCGAGTCCGAGCGGCTGTTCAAGGCCGTCATGCTGCTGCTCCACGAGCGGGTTCCGCGCGCGATGGCCTTGTTCTCGCATACCGCGCAACTGTCCGAGGTGCACTCCACGTCGATGGCTGCCGAGGCGCCGCTACGGGTATTCACCCACCCCGACGGACCGACCCCGCAGGTGCAGTTGCTATCGAACGGCCGCTATCACGTGATGCTCACGCACGCAGGCGGGGGCTACAGTCGCTGGTCGGATCTGGCCGTGACACGCTGGCGCGAGGACGGCACCCGCGACGACTGGGGCAGCTTCTGCTACATCCGCGAGACGAGCGATGCGAACGCCGCGGGAGGCGGGCGATACTGGTCCGCCGCCTACCAGCCGACGCTCGTGAAACCGCTGAGTTACGAGGCGATCTTCTGCGACGGTCGCGCGGAGTTTCGTCGTCGCGATGCGGTCGGCGATGGCGAGGTCCGGGCCGACGGCGATTTCGAGACGCATACCGATATCGTGGTGTCGCCCGAGGACGATATCGAGCTGCGCCGCGTGCGCATCACCAACCGCTCGGGAGAACGCAGGCAAATCGATGTCACCACCTATGCCGAAGTGGTCATCGCGCCACAGGCGGCCGACGCGCTGCATCCGGCCTTCAGCAATCTGTTCGTGCAGACCGAGATCCTCCGTGAGCGCGGCGCCATCCTGTGCCGGCGCAGATCCCGCTCGGCCGGTGAGCGGCCGCCGTGGATGCTGCATCTGGTCGCGGTGCACGATGCGGAGCCCGGCGAACTGTCCTTCGAGACCAATCGGGAGCGTTTCATCGGTCGGGGTGGAAGCCCGGTCGCACCGCGGGCGATGACGAATCCGGGGCCGCTCGCGGGCACCGACGGCTCGGTGCTGGATCCGATCGTCGCGATCCGCTGTCCGATCTCGCTCGATCCGCAACAGACGGTGACCATCGATATCGTGTCGGGAATCGCCGAAACACGCGAACTTGCGATCTGTCTGCTGGGTAAATACCAGGACCGGCATCTGGCCGACCGCGTGTTCGAGCTGGCGTGGACCCACAGTCAGGTGGTGCTGCAGCAGCTCAACGCCAGCGAGGAGGACGCACAGTTGTATGCCCGCCTGGCCGGCGCGGTGCTGTATTCGGGGGTCGCGCTGCGCGCCGATGCCACGGTGCTGCTGCGCAATCGGCGCGGACAATCCGGCCTGTGGGGGTTTGCCGTCTCGGGCGATCTGCCGATCGTGCTGCTGCAGGTCTGCAGCGCGGCCAATATAGACCTGGTGCGTCAGCTGGTGCAGGCCCATGCCTATTGGCGTCTGAAGGGGCTCACGGTGGATCTGGTGATCTGGAACGAGGATCGCGCAGCCTATCGGGAGCGATTGCACGAGCAGATCATGGGCCTGATCGCCTCGGGCATCGAGGCGAGCCTGATCGATCGGCCGGGCGGCATCTTCGTGTGCTCCAGGGAGCATATCTCGAGCGAGGACCGTATCCTGTTCCAGGCGGTCGCGCGCGCGGTGATCAGCGATGATCGCGGCACGCTGGCAGAACAGCTCGACTACCGCCGCGTCGCGCCAGCGCAGATGCCGAAGCTCGTAACCAACCGCATGCTGCACGCGGACACTGCGTCGACCCGGCCGTTCGAGGCCGCGTCGGACGCATCCTCCACTGGCGGGTCCGATGAGGTGTCGCGGCGCGCGCTGGTCCTCGACAACGGGCTGGGGGGATTCTCCGCGGATGGGCGCGAATATGTGATCACGCTGGCTCCCGGTCGGGTGACGCCCGCGCCGTGGGTGAACGTCATTGCGAACCCGGGCTTCGGTACGATCGTGTCCGAGCGCGGGGCGGCCTTTACCTGGAGCGACAATGCGCATGAATTCCGCCTCACGCCGTGGCACAACGACCCGGTCCGCGATCGCAGCGGCGAGGCCTTCTACCTGCGTGACGAGGACAGCGGCCAGGTGTGGTCCCCCACCGCGTCCTGGCCGCCGACATCGGCGCCCTGTGTGGTGCGGCACGGTTTTGGTTACACGGTGTTCGAGACTCACTGTGGCGGCATCCGCTCCGAGCTCCGGATCTATGTGGCCATCGATGCGGCGGTCCGCTTCTCGGTTCTGAAACTGTCCAACGCGTCGGGTCGGCCGCGCAAGCTGTCCGCGACCGCTTACGTCGAGTGGGTGCTCGGAGACCTGCCGTCGAAATCGGCGATGCACGTGATCACCGAGATCGCGCCCGGGAGCGGCGCGCTGACCGCGCGCAACGCGTTCAACCCGGAGTTCGCGGAGCGCGTGGCCTTCTTCGACGTCGACGACGCGCGGCGCACACTGACCGGCGATCGTGCCGAATTCCTGGGTCGCAATGGCACGATGCGCGATCCGGCCGCGATGAAGCGCAGCCACCTGTCCGGCAAGGTGGGTGCCGCGCTCGATCCGTGCGCCGCGATCCAGACGCGCTTCGATCTGGCCGATGGCCAGACGCGCGAGGTCATCTTCCGGCTCGGCGTCGGTCGCAACGCGGACGACGCCGAGCAGCTCGTACAGCGTTTCCGTGGGTCGCAGGCGGCGAGTGATGCGCTCGATGAGGTGACGCGGTACTGGGCGCACACGCTCGGCGCGGTCCAGGTCGAAACCCCCGATGCGTCGGTGAACGTGCTGGCAAACGGCTGGCTGCTATACCAGACGCTGGCGTGCCGCGTATGGGCGCGCAATGGGCTCTACCAGTCCGGTGGCGCCTTCGGTTTTCGGGACCAGCTGCAGGACGTGATGGCGCTCGTCCATGCCCGACCCCTGCTGGTGCGCGAACACCTGCTGCTGTGCGCGAGCCGTCAGTTCCGCGAGGGCGATGTTCAACACTGGTGGCATCCACCGTCCGGGCGGGGTGTGCGCACGCAGTGTTCGGATGACTACCTGTGGTTGCCGTTGGCTGTGAGCCGTTATGTGAGCATCACCGGTGACGCCGCGGTGCTGGATGAAGCAGTGCATTTTCTCGAAGCTCGCCCGGTTGGTGTGGATGAAGAATCCTACTACGACCTGCCCGGTCGCTCGGCCGAGGCGGCCAGCGTCTATGACCACTGTGTGCGGGCCATCCGCCATGGTTTGCGCTTCGGCGAACGCGGTCTGCCGCTGATCGGCTCGGGTGACTGGAACGATGGCATGAATCGGGTCGGCATAGAGGGCCGGGGCGAGAGCGTATGGCTGGGCTTCTTCCTGTTCTCGGTGCTCGGGCAGTTCGCGCCGCTCGCCCGTGCGCGTGGCGACGACGCGTTCGCCACGACCTGTGCGGAGGAAGCGGAGCTGCTGCGGCGGAACATCGAGCAGCATGGCTGGGATGGTCAATGGTATAAGCGTGCCTGGTTCGACGACGGCACGCCGCTCGGGTCGGCCGCCGGCGCCGAATGCCGGATCGACTCGATCTCGCAGAGCTGGTCGGTGCTGTCCGGGGCCGGCGAGGCCGCGCGGGTGCGCATGGCCATGGATTCGGTCGACCGGCATCTGGTGCGACGCGACGATGGCCTGGTCCAGCTGCTCGATCCGCCCTTTGATACCGCGCCCCTGGACCCCGGCTACATCCGGGGCTACGTCCCGGGCGTCAGGGAGAACGGCGGGCAGTATACGCATGCCGCGATCTGGGCTGCGATGGCGTTTGCCGCGCTGGGCGACCGGGAGCGTGCGTGGGACCTGCTGCGCCTGATCAACCCGGTGAACCACGGTGGGTCTGCCGCGGCGATCGACACCTATAAACTCGAACCTTATGTGGTCGCGGCCGATGTCTATGCGCTGGAGCCACATGTCGGCCGCGGAGGCTGGAGCTGGTATACCGGCTCGGCAGGCTGGATGTACCGGCTCGTCGTCGAGTCGCTGCTGGGTCTCACGCTGGCGGGCGATCGCATGATTCTGGCGCCATGTCTGCCAGCCGACTGGCCGGCGATCGGCATCCGCTACCGCTATCGGGAGACCTTCTATGACATCACCGTTTCGCAGGTGCGCGGCGCCGACGCAGCGCTTCGCGCGAAGGCACGGCTGATGGTCGATGGCATCGAGCAGGACCCCCTGTTCATTCCGCTCGTCGATGATCGACAGTCCCACCATGTCGAGCTGATCCTGCAGAACGACTGAAGATCTGCGTGCGCATCCGGGCTCGAAATGCGCGCAAGGCTCAGCCAGAAGGCTTTGCGCACGATCGAAGCGGCTGCGCATTCACCGTCAAACAATGGAGCGAGCAATATGGTCAAACGTTACCGCAGAACCTCATGGAGCCGAATCATGTCGCGCGGGCTGTCTGCGGTGACACGAAGTGCGGTGCGTGCAGGGACCCGCGGAACCCGCGCAGTCACGCAAGCAGGCACCCGTGCAGTCACCAAGGCGCTCAAGCCGAGCGCGGACAAGAACAAACCTCCACCGGGTCCGGGTGACTGGATAAGCGGGATGGTGGTCGGGACCGCGGGCGCGCGGCGCTTCCGCCTCTACCGCCCGCCCGGCGTCCGCGCGGACGAGCAGCTGCCGCTGCTGGTGATGCTGCACGGCTGCGGCCAGGACGCCCGCAGCTTTGCGGTGAGCACCCGCATGAACCGGATCGCGGCGCGCGAGCGCTTTCTGGTGCTCTACCCGGAGCAGGACCGCCTGGCCAATCCCCAGGGTTGCTGGAACTGGTTCGATACCACGGCGGGGCGCGCGTTCGGCGAAGCCGCGCTGATCATGAAGGCGATCGATCAGGTCTGTCTGCTTTATCCGATGGATCGTGCGCGCGTCGCGGTGGCGGGCCTGTCGGCCGGTGCCAGCATGGCGGTGCTGCTGGTTTCGCGCCATCCGGAGCGCTTCAAGGCGGTGATGATGCATTCCGGCGTTCCGCCCGGAACAGCCCATTCGACGATGTCGGCGGTCGGCGCGATGCATGGACGCCGTTCCGCGGGGCGGCTGAAAGCGACGCCGGCGTCGATGGCCGAATCATGGCCGCCCTTGCTGGTGATTCATGGGGAAAGGGACACCGTGGTGGCCGCGAGCAACGGACAGGCAGCGGTACAGGCCTGGGCCGACGCGGCCGGGGCACGCAAGTGTGCGGCGCGCAGCCTGCAGCGCGGCAAGCGCTATCCGATGACCGTGACGGACTTCAAGTGTGGCGCGAGAACGGTGGCGACGATGGTCGAGGTCGACTCGCTCGGGCATGCGTGGAGCGGTGGCACGGCCAGCGCTGCGTTCAGCGACGCGCGCGGACCCGACGCGTCGCGCATGGTGTGGGCGTTTGCGGCGAAGCACTTTCGTATGACCGGCACGCTCGGTGCCTGAGCGTACATACGGCGGTCATGATCACTGCGACACTGGCCCAGCCCTTGGGCATGCACTGATGTTGGCCCACCGGGTCGGCATGCGGGTGTGGTCCGGGCCCGGGGCATTTCAGGAGAACGGTATGAACATGAAACTATCAAGGGTTCTGATCGTCGGCGCAATTGCCGCAATGAGCGCAGCACCGTTATGGGCGGCCAGTCACACAGTGCAGAAAGGTACCGATGCGGCGACCAGTGATGCAGCCAGAGCTACCGATAAGGCCACCAAAACCGACCTCGGTCAGCCGACGCGCGCCGAAGAGCGAACGATGGGCGCGACATCCGGGGCGGCTGTTGATCAGCATGCCATGACCTCGAACTATCGGATGGGTGACACGGCGCTTTACGCGCTGTCCGCGGATGAACTGGACGGGATGGAGGTTGTGGACCGGGTAGGAGACAAGGTCGGCACGATCAAGAGCATCGTATTGGCCCCCGACCGCAAGAGTGCACATGCGGTGATCACCGCGGGCGGCTTTCTCGGCATGGGTGCACGCCACGTCCTGGTGTCGCTCAGTGATCTCAGGCAAGCGGGCGATGTATTGCAGATCAGCGCAACCAAGGAACAGATTGTGGCGCTCCAGGATTACAGCGCGGATCCGTATGTGGAGCTGAAGGGTGACGATCCGATCGGTGTGTCCTTCGTCGAATTTTCGGCGTTCGAGTCGGGCAAGGACCTGCCTCAGCCGCGCGCCCAGGCAGCCCCCGGATCCGAGACGGGTCAGGCCGCGCGTGAACAGCAAGCGGCCGGACAAGCCGCAGTGACGAGGGCGCAGATGCGGTCCGAAACCCGCGCTGCGACTGCCGGCTCCGGGGCAGGCGACAACCCGCTCTATACCCGCTCGGCCGCCAATCTGAATGGTGTGGAAGTCGTCGATGCCGAGGGTGAGACCTTCGGCAAGATCACGCGTGTGGTCCTCGCGCCGGCGCGAAACAGCGCCTATGCAGTGGTCTCCGCTGGTGGCCTGCTCGGCATGGGGGCACGTAACATCATGCTCTCGCTGGATGAGCTGACGCCGGTGGACGACAAGTTACAGTTGCACGCCACCAAGGAGCAGATCGACGCGCTCAAGGACTACACGCCCGCAGAGTATGTCGAGATCAAGGGTGGAACGCCGATCAGCGGTTCAATCGTCGATTTTTCGGCATTTGAAGCCGGCAAGGATGCAACCAGGCCGAAAAGCCCGAAAGCGCAGTGACAAGCAGCGTCGCGCTGCGGCCATAAAACGCGCCCCTTCGCGACCACGAGTCGCAAGAGGGCGTGACGAAACCCCGGCATGCGGATTCGGATGCCGGGGTTTCGCATTTTTCTTTTTCCGCTGAATTCTGAAGTGACACGAAGCCATCCGGCGTCGATGCCCGTACGGGCGGCGCTTCGCCGATGCATCCAGCGCACAGGAGACGCACCATGACCCAGTTGACCCCGAATGACGACAGATCCGCCGAACTGCAGCGGACACACACGCCGCAAGACCTGTCCGACCGGATTGCGCGCGGTTTCACCAAGTTCATGCGCTTCTTCGCCGATACCTTCTTCCAGCGACGCTATGGACACCGCGCGGTGGTCCTCGAGACGGTCGCGGCCGTGCCCGGCATGGTGGGCTCGACCTTGCAGCATCTGAAGTCGCTGCGACAGCTGTCGGACGACCAGGGCTGGATTCGGGTGTTGATGGAGGAAGCGGAGAATGAACGGATGCACCTGCTGACCTTCATCGAGATCGCCAGGCCGAACCGGTTCGAGCGCTGGATCATCATCCTCGCACAAGGCGTGTTCTACAACGGCTTCTTCCTGCTGTATCTGATCTCGCCGCGCACGGCGCATCGCGTGGTCGGTTATTTCGAGGAGGAAGCGGTGATCAGTTACACCGAGTATCTCGCCGAGATCGAGGCCGGCCGGCATCCGAACGGGCCGGCGCCGCAGCGTGCCATCGCGTACTGGAATCTGCCGCAGGATGCGAAGTTGTCGGATGTGATCATCGCGGTACGCGCCGATGAGGCCGGACACCGCGACGTCAACCATGCGTTTGCCGACCAGCTCGCCGGGAGAAACGCATGAGCGCCGCCATTGGTGCTGCGTTTTGACAGTGTGACGCGATCAAGGTGCGCCGGGCGTGCATCGCGGTCCGAGCGGCGGCTCGCTTAGCGCGGGCTGAATTGATCGCGGGGCGGGCGCCTCGGTTTTCGCCGGATCCAGCCTGGCGGGATTCTTCCACCAGCGTCCACACCTACGTCAGCCATGGGGCGCGTACGCCAGCGTACAGAGCCGAGTTCGTACGTGGAGTAGCTTGAGCCTCGATCCAAACCAATCCAAAGGTGCAACTATGAACGTCAATCTCGCCCTTGCGCCGCTGGTGTCACTGATTGCCGGGATCCTGATCCTGATCATGCCGCGCCTGCTCAACTACATCGTCGCGTTCTATCTGATCATCATCGGTGTGATCGGGATCTTCGGCGCCGGCAATTTCAACTTCCGCTGAACGCGGTTAACCGGATTCCGAAGACGGGCAGCATGAAAACCGTCCGAGGGATCAAGGGATGGACGACTATGGACAAGATGAACATGCTGTTACTGCCTGGGCTGCTCAACGGGGCGAGCCTCTTCGAACACCAGGCGGACGTGCTTGCGGACGTCGTTGGCGTGTCGATCGCCGACCTGACCGGTTCGGATTCGATCGCCGGTCTCGCGAGGGACACGCTGATGCACGCGCCCGAAGGGCCATTGGTGCTCGTCGGGATGTCGATGGGGGGTTACGTCGCACTCGAGATCATGCGCCAGGCCCCGGAGCGCGTATCGGCGCTGGCGCTCCTGAGCACCAGCGCTCGGCCCGACACACGCGAAGCCACCGCGACCCGGAGGGAATTGATCGAACTCGGCGCGAGGGATTTTCCCGCGGTCATCGAAAAGCTGCTGGCACGCATGGCGCATCCCGAGCATGCGAACATGCCCGAGGTGAGGGGCGTGTTCCATTCGATGGCGACTGCACTGGGGTACGAGGTGTTCGTGCGTCAGCAACACGCCATCATCGGACGTGCGGATAGCCGACGGGCGCTGAAGAACATCGAGTGCCCGACGCTGGTAGTGTGCGGACGGGAGGATCTGGTCACGCCGCTGGATGATCACCGGGAACTGGCTGCCGGGATTGCCGGGGCGCAGCTCAGGGTCATCGAAGAATGCGGTCACCTGACGCCGCTGGAACAGCCGGAGCAGGTGACCGAAATGTTGCGCAAATGGCTGGGCGGGCTCGGCGCATGAAGCGCCGAGCCCCCGAGCACGGGCTTACTTGAGGTTCATGTTGTTCTTGACCGATTTCACGCCTTTGACGCCACGGGCCAGCTGCATGGCCTTGTTGATGTTGGCCTGTGAGCTGACGAAGCCGCTCAGCTGCACGACGCCGTCGAAGGTCTCGACCGTGATCTCGTTCATGCGCACGTCGGGATCGTCGAAGATCGCGGCCTTGACCTGCGTCGTGATCACGGTGTCGTCGATGTATTCGCCGGCGGTCTGCTGCTTGGCAGGTGCTGCGCAACCGACGACGGCCACCATGGCGAAGGCCAGCAGGATTGCAGTGACATAATTGCGAAGGTTCTTCATTTTTGGAGCTCCATACAAGATGAAAGGAGAAAGCGCCGGATGACCGCGCTTCCGGGACGATCGGGACAGGCTAGATGCCACCCGCGTCTGATATCAGCATTGCCGCTGCAGCCGACAGAGTCTGTGCGTTCTCGTACATAGATCAGGCCGACGGTGGATCGGGCAGGCTTCCGCCCTCGTCTTCCCATGCGACCAGCGATTCCTTCAGGCTTCTTGCCCGGGGATGGGGCGCGTAGGGCCCTGTGCGCATGAAGGGCTTGGAACGCGCCGGCTCCGCGTGTGGCGTCGAGGGCGCCGGCAGGCGTGTGTAAGTGCTCATGTGGTGCTCCTTGAAGCTCAGCCGGGAAAGACGGCCGGATCAAGATCGTTGCGATGCTGATCCGGCGATCGGCTAGTCGGTGGCTTTCTTGATGTCTTCCTTCAGGTCACCGTAGCCGGCCTGAACCTTGCCTGCGGTGCCCTGGACCTTGCCTTCCACTTCCAGCTCCTTGTTGCCGACGGTCTTGCCGGCAATCTCCTTGACTTTGCCTTTGACTTCTTCGGCGCGTCCTTCGACCTGGTCCTTGTTCATGGTGTCCTCCTGGTGGAAACGTTGATTGGCGACGACCCGACATGCCGCGAGCGGCATGCCTGTACATCGAAATCCACTCTAGACCGTGCGCGGCGAACAGTCCGTTCGCTGGAGCACATTGACAGCCTCCTGGACGGGTCGAACCGCGATGCGCGGCCGCTCCAGCCGCAGCGGGTCCGGATCGACGCGCGATCATGGTTTCCGCGAGCAGACATGCATTCATGTGCTTACAAGTGATCCTTTGACTCTGGCGATAGACGGCGGATACTGGGTCCATGCCTGCTGCGTCGCAGCAACTATCCGCCACGAGCGGACGAGCGTCTCCTTCTCGGATGGCACAAAACCATGAGGCGGATGCTTGGATATGTTTGACCATAGGGAAATCAATGATGAACACCAAGTCACAAAGCAGTAATGGCGCTGTTTTCGCAAGCGAATCGGTCGATGCCTTCCTGTCGATCGCGGGGATCTGTCTGGACAGTTCCGAACGGCTGGCCGAGCTCACGCTCGCCGCGAATCGTCAGGCGCTCGATGACTTCGTCGCTCAGAGCAGAAAGCACCCCGACACCGGCGCCGAGCTGATGTCCGGACAGTTCGACGCCACCCAGATGCAGCCGATGATCGAACGGGCGGTCACCTACTCGAGCAACGTCATGGAAGTTCTGATGCAGGCGCAAGTCAATGCCGGAAAGATTCTCGGCCAGCACCTGATCCCGCAGATCATCCGTTTCCCGACTTCGGGCGAATGGAGCGCTGCTGTCGATACCATGTCGGCAGGCGTCCGGGACTTCTCCGATCGCGGTGCAGCAGCGGTGGCTTCGGCACAATCGCAGGCGCGTAGCGTGACCGAGGCGGTGACGAAAGCGGCCAAGGCCGCCTGAGCACGCTTGAAGATGGATCCGGCCCTTGCGGGCCGGCATCAATGACAGGCGCCTCGAGCGACTGATGCAATCCGGACACCCCTCACGAAGGGGTGTTTTTTTTCGACTGGGGTTCTGTGGCCGATCGCTCGCGCCCGGTGGGCGGCGAGTCGGCTCTGAATCTCTGCCACAGGGTCATGACCGACCCGGTCAGCGACACCCACGACACGATCGTCGACAGCAACTGAACGCCGTCGGCGCGTGGCGGCGCTTCGGCGGGAGGCTGCGCGTGTTTCGACACTCTGGACGGGCCCATCGCGAAACCGACACCGGCTGCCAGCAACAGCGCGAGCGGCGAGGTCATGCGGTCGCGCAGCTGGGCTCTGAACAGGACCAGTCGCGCCTTCGACGACGCGCGGTGCCGAATCATGCGTTGTTCGACGATGCGAATCTGCTGATCGAGCGACGCACCGTCCGGCAGGCGGTTTTGATTTCTGGGCATCATGAATCTCGTGCAGGCTCGGTGCGTGCCGGTTCGCCGCCAGCGGGGTCTGGTTCGAACGCGCGCAGTGTCGCCGGAAAGAGCAGGACGTGGCTCTTGCGCCGCATCAGCAGCGCGAATCCGAGCGCGCCCAGCAGATTGATCGCCGCACCCAGCAGCAGCGCCGTGCTCGCACCCAGCCCGTAGTCGATCAACCACAACACCAGCGCACCGGCCACGACCAGCCAGGTGGCCGCGACCAGCATGCCGATCACGGTGCCGTAGATCGCAATCCAGACGAGGCTCAGCACCGCGCGCTGGGCTTCCAGTGCGGCAAGCTGCAGGTGGTCGTGTGCGCTGCCGCGCAGCTCCGCCCACAGCGCCCCGAGATTCTCGATCAAGCCCGGGACGGGTGCGGGCGCGCCTGCATCATCGGGCGGAGGACTCTGCGGGTCCATTGAACCGGGTCGCCTAGCGCTGCTTGAGCCACCAGTTCAGCATGTACCCCGCTGCAACCGCGATTCCCAGCGTGGCGATCGGATGATCGCGCAGCTGTGCGCGACAGCTCTCTGTGAGGCGCCCTTGCAGTGCCTGCAACTCGTCACCCTTGCCTTCGAGTGCCTGGGCGACGTGGGCGGCCGAGCCGGCGAGCGAGTCCACCGCATGGTGGGCACCCGATGCGAGCTCATCGACGGCCGGGCGGGTGACCGCCGAAGCCTTGTCGATCGCGTTGTGCGCGCTGGTGCTTGCGTGGTCCACCGTGCGTTCTACGGCGCTGGTCATTTCGTTTGTGCTCATGTTCGGTTCTCCATTGGACGCGATGCGTGTCGCGTCAGGCTCGATGTGGAATCGGAAGCGACGAAGGAAAGCCGCATCCGTGCTGGCCGATGCGCGCAGCACCGGAATCACGCGCCATGGTGCGCTCCCCGGGTAGACTCATCTGTACGTTGCCGCACATGAAGCACAGGTCGCGCGCCGTGCGGCAGGCTCGTTCAGGCGTGTCCGATTCCGGTCTGAGCACGCGATGCGGGACACCGCGTGCGCGCTGCTCGAAGTAGAATCGGAAATCGGAAATCGGAAATCATATTCACACAGGCCGTCATGGACGGCCGGTCCTGACAGGGAGATGACGGATGAGTGCACCGACTGGCACCGAAGCACCCCATAAATGGCGTTTTTTCCGCTCCGGCGGGTTCGATCAGGTACGCATCGACACGGTCGACGACCTGCGTCATCTGGGCGAGCTCGATCAGAAGCTGTGGTCGGTGCTGGCCTGCCCGACCTCCGGTCTGGAGTTCGATACCCGCACGCTGGAACTGCTCGACGCCGACGGTGACGGACGCATCCGTGCGCCCGAGATCATCGCCGCGGTGCGCTGGGTGTGCACGGTGCTGAAGGATCCCGGGGTGCTGTTCCAGGAATCGGAAGGCTTGCCGCTGGCTGCGATCGCGGACGACTGCCCCGAGGGTGCGAAGCTGCTTGCGAGCGCCAGTCGGATCCTCGCCTATGTAGACAAGCCGGATGCGGATGCGATCTCGGTGGCCGATGTCGGCGATACGACCCGCCTGTTCGCACCCGATCACTTCAACGGGGACGGGATCGTGACGGTGGAACTCGCGGGTGACGAGCGAATCGCGAAGGCGATCGGGCATATCATCGAGACGCTCGGATCCGAAACCGACCGCAGCGGCGAGCCGGGCATCGACCAGGCACGGCTGGACGCCTTTTTTGAGCAGGCGAAGGCGCTGGTGGAGTGGAATGCGAAGGCCGCGGCTGCGGCCGACCTGATCCTGCCGCTGGGCGATGCGACCGCCGTCGCGGCCGACGTGTTCGAGACGGTGCGCGAAAAGGTGGATGACTATTTCACCCGCTGTCGACTGGCGGCCTTCGATGAGCGTGCTGCGGCGGCGCTCAATCCGACGGATGAGGCCTATGCCGATCTGACCGAGCAGTCGCTGGATGCGGCCAGCGACGGCATCGCCGCGCTGCCGCTGGGACTGGTCGCCGCCGACCGTCCGCTGCCGCTGGTCGAAGGGGTGAACCCGGGCTGGACCGAACGGATCGGCCGCTTGCGCGACGACGTGATCGAGCCGGTTCTGGGCGAGCGCTCGGTGCTGTCGTTTGCCGAATGGCAGGATCTGTCGGCGCGTTTCGCAGCCTACCGGGCATGGAGCGCCGAGAAGCCGGCCTCGCCGGTGGCCGCGGTCGCGCTCGAGGATCTGCGTGTGATGCTCGAGGACGACACGCACGGCGCGCTGGCCGAACTGATCGCGCGCGACAAGGCGGCCGAAACCGCGGCCGAGCATGTCGAGGCGGTGGAGCGGCTGACCCGCTACCAGCGCGACCTGGTCACGCTGCTGCGCAATTTCGTGTCGCTGTCCGATTTCTACAGCGCGCGCAAGAAGGCGATCTTTCAGGCCGGCACGCTGTATCTCGACCAGCGCAGCTGCGACCTGTGCCTGCGCGTCGCCGACATGGACCGCCATGCTTCGCTCGCGCCGCTGTCGGGAACCTATCTGGTGTACTGCAACTGCACTCGGCAGGGTGAAACACCGATGACGATCGTCGCGGCGATGACCGGCGGTGATGCGGACGAGATGATGGTGCCCGGTCGCAACGGGGTGTTCTACGACCGTCAGGGCCGCGACTGGACCGCCAATGTGCTCCGGGTGGTCGAGAACCCAATCAGCGTAAGGCAGGCCTTCTGGTCGCCATACAAGCGCATCGGCCGCATGATCAACGAGCAGATCGAGAAGTTCGCCGCATCCAAGGACAAGGCGATCGAGGAGCGTTCGGCCGCAGGAATTGCCGAGACCGCGGAGAAGGCGGGTGCGGGTACGCCGCCGGCCGCGCCGCAGGCCTTCGACATCGCCAAGTTCGCCGGTATCTTTGCCGCGATCGGCCTGGCGCTGGGTGCGATTGGCACCGCGCTCGCGGCCATCGTCGCGGGTCTGCTGTCGCTGCCCGTGTGGCAGCTGCCGCTGGTGATCGCCGGCGTGATGCTGCTGATCTCCGGCCCGTCGATGCTGCTTGCGTGGCTCAAGCTGAGCCAGCGCAATCTCGGCCCCCTGCTCGATGCAAACGGCTGGGCGGTCAACACCCGCGCGCGGATCAACATCCCGTTCGGTGGCGCACTGACCGGCACTGCCAACCTGCCACCCGGATCGGTCCGCTCGCTGGACGACCCCTATGCCGAGAAGAAGACCCCGTGGAAGACCTATCTGGTGCTGATCCTGCTGGTCGGGATCGTCTTGTGGCTGTGGTGGGCGGATCTGCTGCCGATACCGTCGTTGCAGTCTTTGTCGGGAATGTGAGCTTGGCTGGATGCGCAGACAGGATCATTGCGGTACGAACCGCATTCGACGTCATATCAATGGACATGCCAGATGCCCAAGTGGACCCTCAAAGTCGCCTTCATCGTCTTTCACATCTTTCAGTACCTGGTGACCTGGAACGCGGGCCTGGCCGTTTCCAGCGTTGTCGCGGCCCTGCTGCTTGGGGCTCAGGTGCTGCCGCGCGAGCATTTCGAGAAGACCTTCCGCGCCAATCCGATGCGGGTCAGTCAGTTCGGCAGCCTGGTGTGGATGGCGGTGGCCTTTCTTGAGATGACGATTCGGGGCTGAACGCGGGCAAGTGCGCCTGATCGGCGCGCGGGTGTCAGGCCCCTGACCCGGGGTCGACTCCGGGCAGGACGCACAGCATCTCGAACAGCAGGTTCGCGGCAATGAGCGCGGTGTTGCCGGAAGGGTCGTAAGGCGGTGACACCTCGACCAGGTCCGCACCGACGATCGCGAGGCCGGCGCAGCCGCGGATGATCTCGAGCGCCTGTGGCGTGGTCAGGCCCGCGATCTCAGGGGTGCCGGTTCCGGGTGCAAAGGCCGGATCGAGGCCGTCGATGTCGAAGCTCAGGTAGACGGGGCCGCCCAGCAGCGCGGGCCGCAGCTCGGCCATCAAAGGTGCAAGCGAACGGTACCAGCACTGCTCGGCCGGCAAGATGCGCACGCCGCGCTCGCGCGCCCAGTCGAAGTCGCTGGTCGCATAACCACTGCCGCGCAGGCCGATCTGGACCATGCGGGCGGGGTCGATCAGGCCCTCCTCGATCGCCCGCCGGAAGGGTGTGCCATGCGTGACCGGCTCGCCGAACATGTGCTCGTTCATGTCGGCATGCGCGTCGACATGCACCACGCCGAGCGGCCCGTGAAGCCGTCGCATCGCCCGCAGGACCGGCAGACTCAGCGTGTGGTCGCCGCCGAGCGTGAGCGGGATGCAGCCGGTCGCGACAATCTCGTCATAGGCTGCCTCGATGATGCGCACGCTGTCGGCGAGGTTGAAGGTGTTGATCGCGACGTCGCCGATGTCGGCGACCTGCAGGGCGTCGAACGGCGCGGCGCCGGTGGCCATGTTGCACGGTCGCAGCAGTGCGGACTCGGCCCGGATCTGGCGCGGACCGTAGCGCGCGCCGCTGCGATTGGAGGTGCCGATGTCGAGCGGCACGCCGACGAAGCAGGCATCCAGGCCGGATGCGTCGTCCCGGATCGGCAGGCGCATCATGCTCGCATGGCCGGCGAAGCGCGGCATGCGATTGCCGCCCAGGGGCTGATTGTGGCTTGGCTCCATTTTGCGGATCTCCACTGGTGCTGCCGACGGCGCCCGAGGGCCGGGAATCGGGTCGGGACATCGGTGTAAAAGTGGACAGTCCCGGGCGCTGCGAATTCAGCGTGCTGCCCTGCCGGTACCGCCGCGGTGGGACCTGGCCGGGCGGTCCGCGCTCAGTCCGGCAGCGACAGCGGCGCGAGTGTGTCGAAGCGGTCGCCGGGGCCGGGATTGTCCGCGTGGGTCCGTCCACCCAGATGATGGACGATGCCCCATACCGCATTCAGCGCGGTGCTGACCGCCCCTTCCACCCAGCCCGGAATCCAGCCGACATCGTCGCCGGCGAGGAAGATGCCACGCTCGGCCGGCGGCAGGCGATCCTGCATGAAATGGCAGAACATGCGGTGGTTGTAGCGGTAATGGCCAGGTAAGGCGCCCTTGAAGGCACCCAGGAAATTGGGGTCGTCCTCCCACGACACGGTTATCGGATCGCCGACGATGTGCCGTGCCAGATCGACGTCCGGGTAGATCCTGGCGAGCGTCTCGAGCGCGAGGCCGACCCGCTGGTCGACGCCGAGCGGCAACATCTTGAGCGCGTCGCTCATCCATGAATAGGACAGGCAGATCACGCCCGGACGGTCGTCGCCGAGGTCGAACAGGTAGGTGCCGCGGGTCACGCGATCGGTCAGTGTCATGCTCATGCGGTCGCGCCCGGTCGCGGCGTCGTGTTCCTTCCAGAATGGACGGTCGACCATGACGAAGGTCTTGGCCGACTGCATGTAGCGGGTGCGATCGAGCGCCATCCACAGCTTCTGCGAGAACAGGCTTTCGTCGGTGCGGATGTGGGTGGTCAGCAGCCAGCTCTGGCACGTGACCAGCACCGCCTCATAGCGTCGGCGGTCGCCCCAGCGGTCGACCACGTCGATGCCGCGTCCGTCGGCGTGGCGTTCCAGGCGCGCCACGCCCGGCCGGGTCGCGCCGCCGTGCAGGCCTTCGAGCGAGGTGCCACCCGGCCAGTGCGCCAGTATGGGTGGGCGTTCGCGCCACAGGCGGCGTGGCACCTGCTCGACGCCGCCGACGATGAAGTGCTGGTCCTCCTCGCAGTTGGTGAACACCACCCGCAGGATCTCGAGCATCGAGTTCGGAAAATCGGTATCCCAGCCGCCGGTGCCGAAGCCGACCTGGCCGAAGACCTCGAGATGGCGGAAGGAATGCTTTCGGAATGCGGCGGAGGTCGCGAGGAAGTCGTAGAAGCTGCGGTTGTCCCACTGCGGGACCAGCGTGTTCCAGATCTGCTTCACCGTGGTGGCATCGCGATTGCGGATTGCGGTCTGCATCGCGCTGAACGAGGCTTCCTGCTCGAGCGCCTCGCGCCATGCCTGGCCGACTTCGTGCAGCAGTGCCGGCAGGTCGGCACCCGACTCGACGTAATGCGGCTGCCCTTCTAGGTCGATCACCGTGCTCGGGGTGTCCGGTGCGAGCGGATTCGGAAACGGGCAGGTGTCCAGGCCGAACCGATCGACGTAATGATAGAAGGCAGTGGAGGCGCGTGGAAAACGCATGCCGCCGAGTTCGGCGACGATATCCTCGGCGCATTTGAAGGGTTCCGACTGCAGCCGGCCGCCTATCCGGCGGGACTCGTAGATCACCGGCCTGAGGCCGAGTTTCATCAGTTCGAACGCGGCGGTCATGCCGGCCATGCCGGCGCCGATGATTGCGACCTCGGTGCCGTGCTGGTCTGCCGGCACGCTTCCGAGCCCGGCCGCATGGCCCAGCCAGTCGTCGTACGCGAACGGAAAGTCCGGCCCGAAGATCGTGACCGGACGTTCGTCGTCGGGGCCCGGCCGCGGCGGCGTCATCGGTCTGTGTTCGCGAGATCCGCGTATAGCTCGGGGCGGCGATCGCGCAGAAAGGTGTTCAGGCGGCGTGAGTCGGCAAGGCATTGCTTGTCCAGCGTGGCGACGATGAGGTCCTCGCCGTCGCCGGCACGCGCGAGGTCGCTGCCGTCCGGTGCGACGATGCTGCTCAGTCCGGTGTAGTCGAAGTCGCGTTCGCGGCCGCAGCGGTTGGCATACGCGACGAACACCTGGTTTTCGAATGCGCGGGCGGCGACCAGGGTCTGCGGCACGAACGCGTACGGGTGCATCTGCGCGGTCGGCACCGCGATCAGCTCCGCGCCAGCCAGTGCGAGCAGGCGCGCGTTTTCGGCAAACTCGAGGTCGTAGCAGATGAGCACGCCGACGCGCAGCCCATCGATGTCGACGATCGGCGAGTGGCTGTCGCCGGCACTGAAGCAGGAGCGATCGACCGTGCCGAACAAATGCGTCTTGCGGTAGTTCATGCATTGGTTGCCGCTTGAATCGACCAGACGTGCAGCGTTGAACACCTCGCCGCCCGCGCGCTCCGGGTATCCGTACAGAATCGCGACGCCGGTGTCACGGGCGATCGCGTCGATACGGTGTGTGGACGCGCCGTCAGCAGGCTCGGCGAGGCGATTCACGCTCTCGCGGCCGATGTGGTACCCGGTCAGGAACATCTCCGGCATGATCAGCAGCTGCACCGCCTGGGTCGCGGCATGCGCGGCGGCATCGGCGAGCAGATCGAGATTCGGCTCGACCCCGCCGGACCTTCCGGCGGTCTGACAGATCGCGATCTTCATCATGGCCCCCTCTACTGCGCTGGATCGATGCCAGTATTGCATTGAAAGCGCCGGCTCGAAAGGCTTGTGCCGCGAGATCCGGTGGCGGTCGGGTCCGATGAATTCGTCACCAGGCAATCTTCGAAGGAAGCGGGCGTTGCGGTTAGGATACGAACCTGACGGCAATGGTCACCGGGCGGCTCGGTCTGTCCGGGTGCTTCGATCAACGGCACTGTGAAGAGAACCTGCGAGTGAATGCATTCGAACCCGCGCCCACGCGCGCCAACCCCACGCTGGCTCGTATCCGCAAGGCGCTCAGCGCGGGCTATCCGCTGGTCTATGTGCGATGTCATGAGGAGGACCGACTCGAGCGCATGCTGAACGGGCTCGCCGACGCGCATTTCGGGTCGGTCCGGCCGGTGGTGAGCTGGTCGCTGACCGACGGGTTCGGTGATCGGGCGGCCGAAGCCCGTCCGGATCCGCTCGAGGCGCTGCGCCAGATCGCGCAGGGCGGGCAGGAGGCGTTCTATCTGTTGAAGGACTTTCCGCTGCTGCTGGCCGGCCGGCCGGAGCTGGTGCGCGGCCTGCGCGACCTCTATCGCTCGCTGCTCGGCAGCCGGCGCTGCGTGTTCCTGTCCTGCTCCGAGCTGTGCATTCCGGATGCGCTGTCGCGGCAGGTGTTCCTGGTCGAGCTCGGCGCACCGGACCAAGCGGAGATTCTGGCCGAGCTGAAGGATCTGGGCGCTGTTGGCGACGCCTGCAGTACGCTCACCGACGGCTGGTTCGCTCAGGTCGCGGCATCGATGAAGGGCATGATGCTCAACGAAGTCCGGCATCTGATGCGGCGGCTGGTGGCCGAACGCCGGCTCGACATCGATGTCGCGCTGACCGAGGTGCGCGAGGAAAAGGCTGCGGCGCTGATGCGCGAAGCCTGCCTGAAGTACATCGCGAGCACGGTGGACATCGATCAGGTCGGCGGGCTCGAGAATTTGAAGGACTGGGTGTTGAGCCGGCGCAGCTTCTTTACCGGGGAGGACGTGGCCGCCGGCGTGCCCTTGCCGTCGGGCGTGCTGTTCATGGGGGTCAGCGGCTGCGGCAAGAGCATGGCGGCCAAGGTCATCGCGAGCGCGTGGAAGCTGCCGCTGGTGCGCCTGGACATGAACCTGGTGCTGTCCGGCGCGTTCGGTTCACCGGAATACGCGTTCGACCATGCGCTACAGGTGGCCGAGCAGATCGCGCCGATGGTGCTGTGGATAGACGAGATGGAGAACAGCTTCGGTTACGACTCGGATCTGCGGGGCGGCAACAACCCGAACATCTTCTCGAGCTTCCTGACCTGGATGCAGGAGAAGCCGGCTGGCGTGTTCGTCGTCGCGACCGCGAACCGGATCGAGAAACTGCCGGCCGAGGTGATCCGCAAGGGCCGCTTCGACCAGCTGTTCTTCCTCGACCTGCCGACCGAGGCGGAGCGCACCCGCATCATCGACATCCATCTGCGCGCGGCGGGCGCCGATCCGGCCGCCTTCAACCTGAAAACGCTGTCGGTGGTGACCAGGAACTGGAGCGGGGCCGAGATCGAACAGGCGATCAAGGCCGCGGTCGTGCATGCGTGGCAGGAGCAGCGCGCGTTCAACGAGCGCGACGTGCTGTGGAGCACGTCCCGCATCGTGCCGCTGTCGCACACGATGGCCGAGCAGATCAAGGCCTTGCGCAACTGGTCGCAGGAGCGGGCGACACCGGCGTCGCGCAAGGCGGTCGCGGGCGCCGAATAGTGCGCTCGCCGAAGGCCGCGTTCAGCGCACCGGCTCGAAGGGTTCGATGCTGATGATGGCGATCCGCCGCCCGCGATCGCGCGCATACGTGAAGCGCCCGACGATGCTGGCTTCCCGCCCCAGGTGCGGTGCGATCTGCTCGGGTGGCATCAGGCCGACGCGGTTGATGTGAGCGTCCTCCAGCCAGTAATGGCGGGGATCGTCGAAGCCGCGCACGGTGCCGCGGGTGCGCACATCGCGCCCGTCGTAGGCCTGCGGGTTGGCAGCGAGTTCGGCCAGCGTGACGTCGGACACGCCGTCGCTGTCACACGCAACGATGGTCAGCATCGCGGCGAGTCCGGTCAGCAGCAGGCGCGACAGCGTGTTCAAGGGCGTGTCCAGCGAAGCGAAGTCGATTCGTGACGGGAGTGGGCCCGAATTGCGGCTCCGGGTGACATTTTCGGCGTGTGAGCGGCGTTCGGCAAGGCGGATGTCAGGGCGCGCAGCGTGAATCGATTCGGTATAGTGCCGAGCCAGTCCCCGTGTTTCCGAACCCCTCTCGATCGACAGGCTTGATCCGATGCCCAGATTCCTGCATACCGCCGACTGGCAGATCGGCAAATTGTTCGGCCAGTTCGAATCCGACGAGGCCGCGCTGCTGGCCGAGGAGCGTTTTGCCGCGGTCGAGCGGCTGGCCCAGCTTGCCGCGGTGCAGGGCGTGGATGCGGTGCTGGTGGCCGGGGACGTATTCGATGCGCAGACGGTGGCCGATCGCACCATTCATCGGCTGTTCCATGCGATGGCCGGCTTCGGCGGGCGGTGGCTGATGATTCCGGGCAATCACGACGCGGCGCTGGCCGAATCGGTGTGGACCCGCGCCGAGCGGCTGAAGGCCATTCCGGCCAATGTGACCGTGTGCCTGCGCGCGCAACCGCTGCTGCTGGAGTCGGCCCGCGTGGCGGTGTTGCCCGCGCCGCTGACCCAGCGCAACACCCATGTGGATCTCACCGAATGGTTTGCGGCCGCCGAGACCCCGCCCGGCTTCATTCGCATTGGACTTGCCCATGGCAGCGTGCAGGGCATTCTCGCCGAGGATATCGACTCGGCCAACCCGATCGCGGCCGGACGCGCCGGCCAAGCCCGCCTCGACTACCTTGCGCTGGGCGACTGGCACGGCACCCGTCAGGTGGACGACCGGACCTGGTATGCGGGTACGCCGGAGACCGACCGTTTCCGTGCCAACGACTCTGGCCAGGCGCTGCTGGTCGAACTCGCTGCAGCAGGCGCGCTGCCGACGGTGACCCCGGTGGCGATCGGCCGCTACCGCTGGCAGGCCACCACCGTGAGCCTGCAGGTGGCGAGCGATGATGACCTGCTGCTCGCGCGCCTCGCGCAATACGGGCCGGCCGACGTGGTGCAGCTTACGGTCGGCGGCCGCAGCGATCTGGCCGGCCATCGCCGCCTGACCGATGCGCTCGGCCAGGCAAGGGGCCGCGCGCGCAGCCTGATGGCGGATCTGGGCGCGCTTGAGCTCGAACCCACGACCGAGGATATAGAGGCGCTCGCCGCCGACGGTTATCTGAACGAAGTCATCGTCGAATTGCAGGCCGCCCAGCACGACGCGGACGCCGGGCGCGCCGCCACCGCGCGCGACGCGCTGGTGCTGCTCGCCGGCCTGCTCGACGCGCGCCGGCCGGCTGCGAAGGGGGCGACGCAATGAAGCTAATCCGGCTGCGCATCGAGCAGTTCCGTCAGTTCCGCACTCCGATCGAGATCGGCGATTTCGCGCCCGGCCTGAACCTGTTCACCGGCCCGAACGAGGCGGGCAAGAGCACGATCGTCGCGGCGATCCGGGCCGCGTTCTTCGAGCGTCACCGATCCGGCAGCGTGGAAGACCTGCGCCCCTGGGGCGATTCGGCCGCGGTGCCGACCGTGGAGCTGGATTTCGAGCTGGACGGCGAGGTCTGCCGGCTGGTGAAAAGCTTTCTCGCGAAGAAGCGCTGCGAGCTGACGATCGGCTCGCACGGCCTGGACGGGGCCGAGGCCGAGGACCGGTTGGCCGAATTGCTCGGTTTCATGCACGCCGGCAAGGGTGCGAGCAAGGCCGAACACTGGGGCATCCCGGGCCTGCTGTGGATACAGCAGGGGGCCGCGCACGAATTGCGCGATGCGGTCGGTCATGCCACCGACCATCTGCGCAGCGCACTCAACGAGTCGCTCGGCGAGGTCGCCGCCAGCGGTGGCGACGAGTTGCTCGCTACGGTGCAGACGCAGCGCGGGGAGCTGCTCACCGAGAAGGGGGGTCACCCGCGCGGCGCATACAAGGACGCATTGGACAGGGCCGCCGAACTGGATGCCGTGCTGCGCGAGCTGGATACCGAGATCGACCGCTACCGTCAGCGTGTGGACGCGCTGGCGAAGCTGCGGGTCGAGCATGCGGCCGATGAGGCCGAAAGGCCGTGGCTGGACTTCCGCGCGCGCCAGCAGGCTGCCGGCGAACGTCTGGCCGAGATCCGTCGGGTCGAGACCACGCTCGCTACCGAACTCGAACGCGCGGTCCAGGTGGAGGGACGCATCAACTTGCTGCGCAGCCAGATCGACGCCTTCGTGCGTGAGGAGCAGGCGGCCGACAAACGCGCGGACGCGCTGGAACAGGCGCGTCAGGCGCTCGTGGCCGCGGGTGCTCCGGTCGAACAATGGACCGCCCGCCGCGCGGAATCCGCACAGGCGCTGGAGCGCGCCCGGGCCGCCCTGTACGCGGCACGCCGGGCCGAAACCCGTGCCACGCTGATCCGCGAGGTCGAGGACACCCGTGCCAAGCTGGAAGGCGCAGCCGCGCAGCTGGCCAGGGCCGAGTCCGCACAGCGGAACGCGCTGGCGCTGCAGGGTCGGGCCGCCGCCTGCGAGCTTCGGCCTGCGGAGCTGAAGGCGCTGCGCGCGCAGGACCGAGAGCTCGCGGATCTCCGTTTGCAGCAGGCCGTCGCCGCGACGCGTCTGAGCTATGCGCTGGAGCCCGGCCGCAGCATCGAGATCGGTACGCAGACACTGACCGGTAGCGGCGAGCAGCGCCTGCTGGCCGAGACCACGCTGATCCTGCCCGGTCTCGGTCGACTCGAGATCGCCCCGGGCGGGGCCGATCTCGCCGAGCTTGCCGCCCGTGCGGCGGACCTGGAGGTCCGTCAGCAGTCGCTGCTCGCCCGCCACGGACTGGCGTCCCTGGATGCGGCCGAAGCGCGCCAGCTGGAACACGCGCGCCTGCAGGCGGCGCTCGATTCCGCGCAGGCGACGCTGGCCGCGCTGGCGCCCGAGGGTCTGGATGCGCTGCGCGCCGAGCACGCCCGACTGCAGGCGCGCGCCGAGGAGGCGTCGCAGAAGCTGGCGGCGCTTGCGGCCTCATCCGAAGCCCTGACCGGGGCGCGCGCGGGGGTCGGATCGAGCTTAGGGGCGGACGATGAGGACCGGGATGCCACCCGACCCATCGCGCGGGACGCGGTCGCCGTCCTCGGCGTCGCCGACGCGGAAGCGGCTGAACGGCATGCCGCGCACAGCAACACCTCGATCCAGCAGAAGCTGCACCAGGCCGAGCTTGCGGCCGCCAACGCGCAGACCGCGTTCGATGCCGCCGCGCGCGAGCTCGCGTCCGCACGCGCGGTGATCGACGCGCCGGACCGTGCCCTGCGGGTCGCCGCAGCCAGTCGCGACCTGACCGACGCGCGCGCCGAACAGGCCGCGGTGAACGCGCGCATCGCGACGCTACAGCAACGGGTCGCCGAGGCCCGCCCGGACATCCTGCAGCAGGACGTCGAGCGTTACCGCAACAGTGCCGACCAGCTGGAGCAGCGGCACCGGGATCGCCGCGACGAGCTGATGCGCCTGGAGGTCGAACTGCAGACCGAAGGCGCCCGGGGTCAGGAGGAGCGGCGCGCCGAGTTCGCCCGTGACCATGCCCAGGCTGCTCGCCGCGCCACCGAGCTGGGTCGTCGTGCGCAGGCGCTGGACCTGCTGCTGAGGCTGCTGCGCGACAAGCGCCGCGCGTTGACCCGTCGTCTGCAGGCGCCGCTGCAGAAGCACCTGAACCATTACCTGCAGCTGCTGTTCCCGCAGGCGAACCTGGAGATCGACGAGAATCTCACCCCCGGCCCGCTCACCCGCCCGACCGCAAGCGGTAACGAGACGGGCGAGTTCGAGGCGCTCAGCTTCGGCGCCCGCGAACAGATGGGCGTGATCAGCCGCCTCGCCTATGCCGATCTGCTCGCCGAAGCCGGCCGCCCGACGCTGGTGATCCTGGACGACGCGCTGGTGCACAGCGACGCCGAGCGTCTCGCGCAGATGAAGCGGGTGCTGTTCGACGCCGCCACGCGGCACCAGATCCTGCTGTTCACCTGTCATCCGGCGAACTGGCGGGATCTGGGTGTCGCCGCGCGATCGCTGGAAGGCTTCCGGATGGGGTGAAGCCTTGCCGGTGAGACCGAGTCCGGTCACACTGGCCGGGCGAGCCGGGCCAGCCACCTGCCGGCCTCGGAGAACGGGCGGCTGGATCGCTCGGATGTCGGCGCCATGCCGCAGAATCTGCGAACCTTGCGGGCGTCCTGCCGGCACGGAACGCCGATGTCCGCCGATCTTTGAGACAATGGCGCACTTCGTGCGGCGCAAGCGTCGCCGTTCCGATCACCTGGACGCCAGATGCCGCTTTCCCGTATCAATCCCGCCGCCTGCGGCGAGTTGCTCGACGACAAGGTCGCGCGTTACAGGCGTAACTTTGCCGAACTCGATCTGCCCGAGCCGGCGGTCTTCCCGTCCGAGCCCTTGCACTATCGGCTCAGGGCCGAGTTCCGGCTCTGGCATCAGGCGGGCGGCATTCATTACGCGATGTTCGATCGGGCCGATCCGAAGACCCCGGTGCTGATCGACGACTTTCCGGTCGCGACGAGAAGGATAGGCGATGCGATGCCGCGTCTGCGCGATGCGCTGAACGCGAACGAGGCCCTGAGAAGGCGGGTATTCCAGGTGGACTTTCTCGCGACGCTGAGCGGCGAGCTGATGGTGACGCTGGTCTATCACCGGCCCCTCGACGACGAATGGGAGAACGCCGCGCGCGAACTGGCGGCGACGCTCGATGCCCGGCTGATCGGGCGCAGCCGCAAGCAGCATGTGGTGCTCGATCGGGACTGGGTGCTGGAATCCTTCGAGCTCGACGGACGGGAGCTGGTCTTTCAGCAGATCGAGGGCAGCTTCACGCAGCCCAACGGCGGCGTGAATCGCCATATGCTCGGCTGGGCCCGGACGCAGGCCCGCGGCATCGGCGGCGATCTGCTCGAACTGTATTGCGGCAACGGCAATTTCACGATCGCGCTGGCGCCGCTGTTCGGCAGGGTGCTCGCGACCGAGATGAGCAAGCCGTCGGTGCGCGCCGCCGAATACAATCTGGCGGCCAACCGCGTGGACAACGTGACGATGGTGCGCATGTCCAGCCACGAAATCAGCGATGCGCTTGCCGGCGGTCGCGCCTATCGACGCCTGAAGGACGTGGACCTGCGCAGCTACCGATTTTCGACGCTGTTCGTCGATCCACCGCGGGCCGGGCTGGACCAAGGCACGGTGGCACTCGCGTGCGGCTTCGATCGCATCCTCTATGTCTCCTGCAATCCCGACACGCTGCGCGACAACGTCGCCGCGCTGCATGCGACCCATCGCATCGTCGCAGCCGCGGCCTTCGATCAGTTCCCCTATACCGATCATCTGGAATGCGGCTTGCTGCTGGCACACCGGTAGTCGATCGCGGCCGCCAGCGGGTCGGGGACGTCGATGCCCGGATTTGGGTTCAGAGGGCCGGATCGAGCAGATTCATGCTGCGCCGGACCGCGAGGGCACGCAGCGCGTCGACGGGAATCGCCGGACTGAACAGAAAGCCCTGCGCCTCGTCGCCTGCGGCATGGCCCAGCGAGTCGTTGATCAGCTTGAAGCGGTCGAGATTCAGGAACAGCACGCCGAGCCGGGTGCCGGAGTCGCGGCAGTTCGCGATCGACTCATCGAGACGATCGGCCAGCATCGGGCGATCGACCAGGCCGGTCAGCTGGTCGTTGAGCGTGAGCTGGCGGAGACGCTCTTCCACTTCCTTCGACACGCTGATGTCGGTGATCGTGACGACATGACTGAGCGTCGCACCATCGCTGTCGCGTATGGCCCGCACCGCCACCAGGGCGGGAAAGGCGTCGCCGTCGCGACGCCTGATCCACGCCTCGCCGCGCCAGCGCAGTGCAGGCTTGAGGATCGCATCGATCCGCTCAGGGGATGACTTCGAGCCTCACACGTCGATATTTCGCGCATACAGCGCGTTGCCCTCGATGAACGCCCTTCTCGGCTCGACATTGTCCCCCATCAGCGTCGTGAAAATCTCGTCGGCCGAGATGGCGTCTTCGATCTGCACGCGCAGCAGGCGGCGGACGGCGGGATCCATCGTGGTTTCCCACAGCTGGTCGGGGTTCATTTCACCGAGGCCCTTGTAGCGCTGCTTGTTGAGGTTGCGTTCGACCTCGGCGAGCAGCCAGCGGATCGCCTCGGCGAAACGCTTGACCGGCTGGCTCTTGTCGCCGCGGCGGATCTCGGCGCCGGTGCCGATCAGGTCCGAGATCGATTCGGCGGCGGTGCGGATGCTGCGGTAGTCGCCGGAGACCAGGAACTCTTCCTCGATCCAGCCGAAGCGGCGGTTGCCGTGGTGCATGCGCTCGATGGTGAGGCGCCAGCCTTCCGACTCGTGGTGATACTCCGGGTAGATCTGGACTTCCGGCGGCAGATGGGCCTGGATGCGCTCGGCCGACGCGCGGGCGGCGGCTTCGTCTTCCAGGCTGACCGTGATGTCCTGCGCGAGCATCGCATGCAGTACCGCCGGATCGATGTAGCTGGCGAGGCGATTGATGACCGCCTCGGCGAGCAGGTAGCTGCGGGCCAGACCGCCGAGCGCCTCTTCGACGATCAGGTCGCCGCCCTCGCGCGGCAGCAGCGCAGCGCCGTCGAGCGCGAGCTTGAGCAGGTGCTGGTTGAGTTCGTTGTCGTCCTTGATGTACATCTCGGTCTTGCCGTGCTTGATCTTGTACAGCGGCGGTTGCGCGATGTAGATGTGGCCGCGCTCGACCAGCTCCGGCATCTGCCGGTAGAAGAAGGTCAGCAGCAGCGTGCGGATGTGTGCGCCGTCGACGTCGGCGTCGGTCATGATGATGATGCGGTGGTAGCGCAGCTTCTCGGGCTTGTAGTCCTCCTTGCCGATGCCGGTGCCGAGCGCAGTGATCATCGTCGCGATCTCCTGGCTCTGGAGCAGCTTGTCGAAGCGCGCTTTTTCGACGTTCAGGATCTTGCCCTTCAGTGGCAGGATGGCCTGGAACTTGCGGTCACGGCCCTGCTTGGCGGAACCGCCGGCGGAGTCACCCTCGACCAGGTAGATTTCGCACAGCGCCGGGTCCTTTTCCTGGCAGTCGGCAAGCTTGCCGGGCAGGCCGACGCCGTCGAGCAGGCCCTTGCGGCGGGTCATCTCGCGCGCCTTGCGAGCGGCATCGCGCGCGCGCGCGGCCTCGACGATCTTGCCGCAGATGGTCTTGGCGTCGATCGGGTTCTCGAGCAGGAAGTCGTTGAGCTTGTTCGCGACGACTTCCTCGACCGCCGGCCGGGCCTCGGACGACACCAGCTTCATCTTGGTCTGAGACGCGAACTTGGGGTCGGGCATCTTCACCGACAGCACACAGGCGAGGCCCTCGCGCATGTCGTCGCCGGAGATGTCGACCTTGGCCTTCTTCGCGATCTCGTTGATCTCGATGTACTTGTTGATCACGCGGGTCATCGCGGCGCGCAGGCCGGTGAGGTGCGTGCCGCCGTCGGCCTGCGGGATGTTGTTGGTGAAGCACAGCACCTGCTCGGCGTAGGAGTCGTTCCACTGCATCGCGACCTCGACCGACAGTTCCGCGTCGAGTCCGCCTCCGGTGGGGATGCGGGTTTCGCCGGATGCATGGAAGACGTTGGGATGGAGCACGGTCTTGCTTCGGTTGATGTACTCGACGAAGCCTTTCACGCCGCCGGCGAAGGCGAAGTTCTCCTCCTTGGCGGTGCGCTGGTCGACGAGGCGGATCTTGACGCCGTTGTTCAGGAAGGACAGCTCCCTGAGCCGCTTGGCGAGGATGTCGTAGTGGAACTCGAGGTTGCCGAAGATCTCCTCGTCCGCCAGAAAGTGCAGCTCGGTGCCGCGCCGGGTGGTGGGTTCGCCGACCACGCGCAGCGGGCTGACCTCGACGCCGTCCACGACCTCGATCACGCGGTCCTGCGGTACCCCGCGATGGAACTCGATGAAATGTTTCCTGCCGTCGCGGCGGATGGTCAGGCGCAGCCACTTGGACAGCGCGTTGACGCAGGACACGCCGACGCCGTGCAGGCCGCCGGAGACCTTGTAGCTGTTCTGGTTGAACTTGCCGCCGGCATGGAGCACGCACATCACGATCTCGGCGGCCGAGCGCTTGGGCTCGTGCTTGTCGTCCATCTTGACGCCGACCGGGATGCCCCGGCCATTGTCGGACACCGAGATCGAGTTGTCCGGGTGGATCGTGACGACGATGTCGTCGCAATGGCCGGCCAGCGCCTCGTCGATCGCGTTGTCGACGACCTCGAACACCATGTGGTGCAGACCGGTGCCGTCCGACGTGTCGCCAATATACATGCCGGGACGCTTGCGCACGGCTTCCAGCCCTTCGAGCTGCTGGATGCTGGATTCGTCGTAGTCTTCGTTGAGCGGGCGGTTCTGCATTTCTGACATGGTCTATCTCGGGTGATTCGCGAATGGGCTTTCGGGCGATGCGGGTGGCCAGCACCCGGGGTGTTGCGGGCGGTGGCCACCCGCCGGTGCAGGGGCACGTCGGAGCGGAAGCGCGTCGGCTGTCCCGATTCGCCGCAGGCGGATCCGGCGCGATGAATGGATCAGATGCGCATCGGCATCACGACATACTTGAAGTGTTCGTTGCCCGGCACGGTGAGCAGCGCGCTGGAGTTGCCGTCGTTGAAGCGCCACTCGATCTGCTCGGTACCGACATTGTTGAGCACGTCGAGCAGATAGGTCACGTTGAAGCCGATATCCAGCGGATCACCCTGGTAGTCGACTTCGAGTTCCTCCTGTGCCTCTTCCTGCTCGTTGTTTGAACTCACGATGCGCAGCAGGCCGTCCTCGAGCACCAGGCGCACGCCGCGGAACTTGTCGCTGGTCAGGATCGCGACCCGCGACAGCGCGGCCAGCAGCGGCGCACGATCGAAGGTGATCATCTTGGGGTGATGCTGCGGGATCACACGCTCGTAATCGGGAAACTTGCCGTCGATCAGCTTGGTGACCAGCTCTATCGGCCCGAAGCGGAACACTGCCTGGTTGCCCGCCAGCACGACCTCGAGCATGTCGTCGGTGTCGGCGAGCTGGCGACCGAGTTCCATCACGGTCTTGCGCGGCAGGATCACTTCGGTGCGCGGCAACTCGGACTCGATCTCGCTGGCGGCATAGGCGAGGCGGTGGCCGTCGGTCGCGACCATGCGCAGCTCGTTGCCGGACGCGATCAGCAGCAGCCCGTTCAGGTAGTAGCGGATGTCCTGCTGCGCCATCGCATAGGCAACCTGCGCAAGCTGGTGCTTGAAGGTTTTCTGGTTGACGGAGAAGCGCGCGCTGTCGCCTTCTGGGAGGTTCATGCGCGGATAGTCGGCGGCCGGCAGCGTCTGCAACTGGAAGCGGCTCTTGCCCGCCTTGACCGTCAGGCGCTTGTCGTCGAGCGTCAGATTGACCGACGCGCCGTCCGGCAGCGCCCGCAGGATGTCCTGCAATTTGCGCGCACCGACCGTCAGACTGGCGTCGTCGCCGCCGAGGTCGCCGGCGGTCGTGGTGCGGATCTGGATCTCGATGTCGGTGGCCAGCAGCGTGAGCTGGTCGCCGACCTTCTCGATCAGCACGTTCGACAGAATCGGCAGCGTATGGCGCTTTTCGACGATGCCGGCAACCGATTGAAGCGGGGCGAGCAGGGCATCGCGGGTCGTGGTGAGCAAATGCATGGCGTCAGTATGTTGTGTTGTTGGTTGTACAGCCGTTACGCGAGGTTCGGGCGGAGCGGGCGACTTGCTTCATCCGCGCAGCACCTGGGTGAGCACGTGAACATCGTGGTTGAGTTGCGGATCGCCCAGCCGCAGATCGGCGATCGTGCGACACGCGTGCAGCACCGTGGTGTGGTCGCGGCCACCGAAGGCGTCGCCGATCGCGGGCAGCGACATCGGGGTGAGTTCCTTGGTCAACCACATCGCGATCTGGCGCGGCCGTGCGATCACACGAGTGCGCTTCTTGGAGTGCATGTCGGCGATCTTGATCTTGTAATAGTCCGCGACCGTCTTCTGGATGTGCTCGATGGTCAGTTGCCGGTTGTGCGCGTTGAGCAGGTCCTTCAGCGCCTCCTTGGCGACCTCCAGCGAGATCGAACGGCCGTGGAAGCGCGCAAAGGCGACCACCTTGTTGAGCGCCCCTTCGAGCTCGCGCACATTGGAGCGCAGGTTCTTCGCAATCAGGAAGGCTACGTCGTCATCGAGACCCACCCGCAGCGCCTCGGCCTTCTTCTTCAGGATCGCGACGCGCATCTCGAGTTCGGGCGGTTCGATCTGGACGGTCAGACCCCAGTCGAAACGCGAAATCAGTCGATCCTCGAGCCCCTGGATATCCTTGGGGTAGGTGTCGCAGGTGATGACGATCTGCTTGCGCGCCTCGGTTAGGGCATTGAACGCGTGGAAGAACTCCTCCTGCGTACGGTTCTTGTTGTTGAAGAACTGGATGTCATCGATGATCAGCAGGTCGAGTGACCGGTAGTAGCGCTTGAACGCGTCGAAACTCTTCTGCTGATAGGCGCGCACCACGTCCGCGTAATAGTCCTCTACATGCACATAGCGGATCACCGCCTGCGGATTGTGCCGGTAGACGGCGTTGCCGATCGCGTGCACCAGGTGGGTCTTGCCCAGGCCGACACCACCGTAGATGAACAGCGGGTTGTAGGACGTACCTGGATTCTGTGCCACCTGCATTGCCGCAGCGCGGGCGAGATCGTTGGCACGCCCGGTGACCAGTGTGTCGAACGTGAAATACGGGTTCAGACGGGTCTTCTCATAACTCGCCTCGGCCGCCGCGACGGCATGTTCCCTGGGCGTCATCGTCCTGACGGTCGGCTCTGCAGTGGGTCCGGGCGTCGCGTTTTTGGGGGCTTCCGCGCGCCGAGCCGCCGCAGGCTGAGTGCTCGGGGCAACGTCCTTCGGGGCGCTCGGCAGCGTGATCTCGAGTTCGATCGGGGTTCCGTGGAACTCGGTGCCCAGTTCGCTGATCCTTTGCAGATAGCGCTCGCGTACCCACTGCAGAACGAAACGATTCGGCGCCAGAAGGCGCAGAAACGGTTGCCCGGTTGCCGGGACGCCGTCCGCCTGCAGCGCCTTTATCCAGGTGCTGAACTGCTGGGGTGGCAGTTCGCTCTCGAGGCGCGACAGGCAGAAAGACCAGAAATCTTGAGTCACGAGTGGATCGATATGTGCTTGATGCAAAGTATCCGAGTGCGCATGGCCATCGGGTTGAGCCGACGGCAAGACGTCCAGTGTCGAATTGGGTGGTGAGTCCGGGTATAGTGGTCGCCGGCTTTCCAGGTGCACGCCGGACCGGCCGCAAAGCGGAAGAACCGATGCATGCCGATCGTTGGATTCTACCCGTCCGGGACGCACTTATCCACAGCTACGACCAAAAAATATTCTTGACAAACAGGCTATTATGATTTTTAATGCTGCGTTTGACTCAAATACTGGCCAACAAACATGAAACGCACTTACCAACCTTCCGTCGTTCGTCGCAAGCGCACCCATGGTTTCCTGGTCCGGATGAAGACCCGTGGAGGTCGTGCGGTGATCCGCGCTCGTCGCGCGAAGGGTCGTCACCGTCTCGCCGTCTGAAGTGATCGGCCCGTCAGGCGCTGATCAGGGGTTTCCCGGCGCCTACAGATTACGAAAAACGGATGAGTATTCATCCGTTTTTGCTTTTCGGCGGGTACTCAAGGGTCGGTATCTGATCATGAATTTCCGTCCCAACGGTCTCGGTACTGCCCGACTGGGGGTCGTGGTTGCGAAGCGACTCGCCAGACGTGCGAACCTGCGCAATCTGGTGAAACGTATCGTCCGGGAACAATTCCGGAAGAATCGCGCCTCACTTCCTGCGTTCGATCTGGTGGTGCGTTTGAATGCATCGGTCACGCTCGCGACGCGTGCGATGATCAACGATGATATGGTTCGGTTGCTCGACCGCTTGCGAAAATGTTGAAGAAGCTGCTTCTAGGTCTGATCGGCATGTACCGTTACGGCATCAGCCCGATGCTGGGCCGTAATTGCCGGTTCCATCCGACCTGTTCGGAGTACGCCATGGAGGCGATCAAGCTGCATGGCTCACTGCGTGGAAGCTGGCTTGCCCTGAAGCGGGTGGGCAAATGCCATCCGTTCCATCCCGGCGGGTTCGATCCCGTCCCCGAACACCTTCAAAACGAAAAATAGTCCGATGGATCAGCGCCGCATCATTCTTTTTCTGATTTTCTCCTTCGCCCTCGTGATGTTGTGGGATGCCTGGCTCAAGGATCAGCGTCCTGCAGCTACACCGACACCCGTGGTGGCGAGCGATACCCCTGGCGCTGTCAGCCTTCCGACCCCGAGTGCCGGACTGGCCGCCGATTCGGCGGCCGGGGTTCCGGGGGTGGGGATGTCCGAGGTCACGGCAGCGGAAAGAGCCGTGGTCAGGACCGACATGTTCGATGTGGAGATCTCGTCGATTGGCGGCGAAATCGTCAAGCTCGAACTCACGCAGCACCGTGACAGCGAGGACCGTTCTCGCGGCTTCCGGCTGTTCGACGACGGCTTGCGGCACGTCTATTCGGCGCAGTCCGGGTTGATCGGCGAGGGATTGCCCAACCACCGTACTCCCTACACTCTGCAGGCGGGTGAACATGTGTTGCAGGACGGGCAGGACAGCCTCACGCTGCGTCTGGAGGCGCCCGAGCAGGATGGCGTGCGGGTCACCAAGCTGCTGACCTTCAACCGCGGCACTTATGTCATCGACGTCGATTTCGAGATCGAGAACAGGAGTGATGTCAGCCTGTCGCCGCATGCCTATTTCCAGTTCGCACGCGATAGCAAGCCAGCCGAAGCGGTCGAGGTTTTCGGGGTGCGGACCTTCACGGGTCCGGCTTTCTATACCGATGCCGACAAGTTTCAGAAGGTCGATTTCGACGACATCGAGCGGGGTCGGGCAAAAATCTCCGGCCCTTCGAGCGACGGCTGGGCTGCGATGGTGCAGCATTACTTCGTCGGTGCGTGGCTCCCGCAGGGTGACGTGCAGCGCGAATTCTTTGCGCGCAAGGTCGCCGGGGACCTCTACACCGCGGGGCTGATTCTGCCGGTCAGCACGATCGGTCCGGAGCAAAGTGGTCGGGTGGGTTCGCGGCTCTATGCAGGGCCGCAGGAGCAGGACCACCTTTCCGAGATCGCGGACGGGCTCGATCTGGTCGTCGACTACGGCTGGCTGACCGTGATCGCCGCGCCTCTGTTCTGGGTGCTGTCCTGGCTGTACGGCCTGACCGGCAACTGGGGCTGGGCGATCATCCTGGTGACGGTGCTGATCAAACTGGCGTTCTTCCCGCTTTCGGCCGCAAGCTACAAGTCGATGGCGAAGATGCGCGTGCTCGGCCCTCGGATGCAGCGCCTGAAGGAGCTGTACGGACATGACAAGCAGAAGATGCAGCAGGAAGTCATGGAGATGTACCGCAAGGAGAAGATCAATCCGCTGGGCGGCTGCCTGCCGATCCTGGTGCAGATTCCGGTCTTCATCGCGCTGTACTGGGTGTTGCTCGGTAGCGTCGAGATGCGTCATGCGCCATGGTTGGGCTGGATTCAGGATCTGTCGGCCAAGGATCCGTACTTCATTCTCCCGGTCATCATGGGCGCATCGATGCTGATCCAGATGAAGCTCAACCCGGCGCCGCCGGATCCGCTTCAGGCCAAGATCATGATGGCGCTGCCGATCGTGTTCACTTTCATGTTCATGTGGTTCCCCTCCGGCCTGGTGTTGTACTGGGTCGTGAACAACATCCTGTCGATTGCACAGCAGTGGCAGATCACGCGGATGATCGAGCGTGGAAAGAAGCCAGGCGCCAAGCCCGCGTGACACGATAGCCGCGATTGCAACGGCACCCGGGCGCGGTGGCATCGGCGTCATCAGGGTGTCGGGGCAGTCGTTGAGCGCGTTCGCGATCGACCTCTGTGGTCGAGAACCCAAACCCCGCCATGCGGGGTTTGTTCGTTTTCTGGGCCCGGATACACAGACCATCGACGAGGGCTTGCTGCTTTACTTCCCCGCCCCCGCGTCATTCACGGGGGAGGACGTGCTGGAGCTGCAGGGACATGGTGGACCGGTCGTGATGCAGTTGCTGCTTCAACGGTGCGTCGAGCTGGGTGCGCGAATGGCCGAGCCCGGGGAGTTTTCGCGGCGCGCATTCCTGAACGGGCGGATGGATCTCGCGCAGGCCGAGGCGGTGTGCGATCTGATCGAGGCCTCGACAGCAGCGGCGGCACGGTCGGCGGTGCGATCGCTGTCGGGGATTTTTTCGGAGCGCGTTAATCGCCTTCGCGATGAATTGGTTGACCTTCGCATGCTGGTGGAGGCGACGCTGGACTTTCCGGAGGAGGAACTGGATTTTCTGGAGAAGGCGCGGGCCTTCGAGCGCCTGGCGGCGGTACGCGCTCGGCTTGCGGAGTTGCTGGATCGCGCCTCGCAAGGCGCGTTGTTGCGGGAAGGGATGCGGGTCGTGCTGGTGGGGCGGCCGAACGTCGGCAAGTCGAGCCTGTTGAATGCACTTGCGGGGGATGATCTGGCGATCGTGACCGATGTTGCCGGCACGACGCGCGATGCGGTCCGCGAGACGATTCAGGTGAAGGGTATCCCGCTGCACATCATCGATACCGCGGGATTGCACGCATCGGACGATGTGGTCGAGCGCATCGGTATGGAGCGTACCTGGAGTGAGATCGCCAAGGCCGACCTGATTCTCAGATTGCTGGAGGAGCGTGAGACGGATACGTTGGGTGACGCCGAGATCGATGCGCGCTTGCCAAGCGGTGTTCCGCGGATCATGTTGTTCAACAAGATCGACCTGATCGGAACCGAAGCCTGTCGATCGCTCGCAGCGGACGGGTGCGTGATCATCCATCTGTCCGCCAAGACCGGTGAAGGCGTCGGGTTGTTGCGCGATGAGATTGCCAGCGTGGCCGGTTGGCATTCGGACGGCGAGGATGTGGTACTTGCGCGCGAGCGGCATCTGGCGGCACTCAGGCTTGCGCAAGGGCATCTCGGCGAGGCGGTGGGGTTGGTTGCATCGCTGGAGCTGTTTGCGGAAGAACTCAGGCTTGCCCAGGAGGCTTTGGGCGAGATTACAGGCGAGTTCAGTTCGGATGACCTTCTGGGCGTGATCTTTTCCAGGTTCTGTATCGGCAAGTAGCACGACTTTTCCAGAAGGCTTCAGGCGGTAGTGCATTGTTTCACGTGAAACGCTGCGCGACGTGCGGACATCGTGCGCCTCGCTCGACGTGCATTTGGCGACGGTTCCGTGTGACGCAAGATCCGCTACGCCGACGTGAGCGGTCATCTGAGATGCGCCGCATTCCCGCGTTCCGTCGTCAGCGCGGCGGCATGCTTCAACGCCACATGTCACGAGTCTGTGACCCGAACGAGAATGAGTGAATTGGACGCGCTGTTTCTGATGCTGGGTATCGCAGCCTTCTTCGCGGGATTCGTCGACGCCGTGGTGGGGGGCGGTGGACTGGTGCAGATACCCGCGTTGTTTGCAGTGTACCCGGGCGGACAGGTTGCGACGCTGCTTGCGACGAACAAGGTGGCGAGCATCGTCGGCACGAGTAGTGCAGCCGTTCAGTATGCGCTTCGAGTTCGCATTCCATGGGGAATAGCCCTGCCCGGCGCGATCGCCGCTCTGGTGGGTGCGTGGTTTGGAGCGCGGGCGGTGGCGTATCTGCCGGGCGAGTTTCTGCGACCGTTGGTGCTGGTGCTCCTGGTCGTCGTAGCCGTCTACACCTTCGCGAAGAAGGACTTTGGACAAACGTCGACTGCGCGACGGCGCAGGTCGGTGGAGATGCCGATTGCGCTCGCGATCGGGGGCGTGATTGGCTTCTACGATGGATTCTTCGGACCTGGCACCGGAAGCTTTCTGATCTTCCTGTTCGTGAGGGGGTTGGGGCTGGATTTTCTTCGCGCGTCGGTGACGGCCAAGATCGTCAATGTGGCAACCAACTTCTCGGCCTTGAGCTTCTTCGTGCTGAACGTGGAGGTACTGTGGAAAGTGGGTCTCCTGATGGCCTGTTGTAATCTTCTGGGTGCGCTGACCGGTTCGCGAATGGCGCTCACACATGGTGCGGCCTTCGTACGCAGGATGTTCCTTGGCGTGGTGGCTGTCCTGATTGCGAAGCTCGCCTTTGATCTCCTCCGTGCCTGAATGTTTCTCTACCACGACTGCACACGGTTTCACGTGAAACATCGTGGATCGCCCAAACCGCCGGCATTCGCAACGCCAGAATCCGATCCCGTTTCTGTCATGGCTGCACATCCACTTTGCCCAAATGTTGCAGCGTGCCGTGTGCATGCATCGCCATGTTAGAATCGAGCGCTTTAGCTGTGGTTGGATCGAAGGAGAGAAATGAACGGACTTCATCTGATTGCGGATCTCTACCGCTGCCAATGTCCCCCGAAGGTGATGCTCGACCGGGCGGTGCTGGAGGACATCTGCGTCACCGAATGTCGCGACGCCGGCCTTACGCCACTGGGGGCCTATTTCTACCAATTTACCCATGACGACGGCCAAGCGGCCGGTGTGACCGGTACAGTGGTCCTGGCTGAATCGCATCTCGCGATTCATACGTGGCCCGAAACCGGTGATGTCACCCTCGACGTCTACGTCTGCAACTTTTCACGCGACAACAGCGACCGTGCGAGACTGATCTTCACGCGGCTGATCGATCTGTTCAACCCGGAAGAGTCCGCCTGCCACGATGTGCTGCGCGGCCATCTTCCGGCTGCCGTCTGATGCCGATGACCGAACACGACCCGATCCGGCCCGAACCTTTGGCCGAGGATCTCAACGAGCATGCCGGTTTCTTCATCAGAGGGGGGCGCCTGCTCGAGTCGGGCCACTCGGCCTACCAGCACTACGAGGTCTGGGACACCCCGCAGTTCGGACGCCTGTTCAGGCTCGACGGCTATTTCATGACCTCCGAGCGGGATGAGTTCTTCTATCACGAGAATCTGATCCACGTACCGGCCATCGCGCATCCGTCTCCGTCGACCGCGCTGATCATTGGGGGCGGAGATGGCGGGTCGGCGGAGGAACTGCTGAAGTATCCGAGCATGAACCATGTGGTGCTCGTGGAACTCGACGCGAAGGTCGTCGAGATCGCGCGCGCTCATCTCCAGTCGGTGCATCGCGGCGCACTCGACGATGCCCGACTTGAACTGCGCATAGAGGATGGTCTGAGCTATGTTCGCGAGATCGCCCCGAATGCCGACCGACGGTTCGATCTGATCGTGCTGGATCTGACGGACCCGATCGGGCCGGCCGAAGCCCTGTACACCGAAGCCTTCTTTCGCGACTGCAAGGCACTGCTGGGCGACAGGGGTGCGATCACGCTTCATATCGGTGCCCCGATCTTCCAGCCAGACCGACTGTTGCGACTGATCAAGAATCTGCGCGCGGTATTCAATGGAGTCTTTCCGTACTTCATGTACATCCCGCTTTATGGCAGCCAGTGGGGCATGGCGGTCGCGTCCGATACGCTCGATCCGACCGCATTATCCGAGGCGCAGGTGGACGAACGGCTCACCGGTCGCAGCATTGACGCGCTGCAGTATTACAATGGTGCCATGCATGTCGCGCAGTTCGCGTTGCCGAACTACCTGCGCAAGCTTCTGGCCTGAGTCCCGGTTGCGGCTTGCGCGACGCCACCGGAATATCGATTCGTGAAGCAGACCCACAGCAGACCCACTCCTGTTTCAATTGCGCAGGACAGTCTCGCGTATTCCATCCGTCAGGCCGCGCAGCTGGTCGGGGCGGTGCTCGGCGGACGCAATCTTACCGACGCTTTCGAGCATGCCCGGAGCCGCCACCCTGAATGGAGCGACGCGACCCGCGGTGCGATCCGGGATCTGGCCTGGGGCTGCCTGCGCGACTATGGCCGCGGAGACCTGGTGCTGTCACACCTTCTCGCCAAGCCGCTTCCGATCGAAGTCAAGGCCGTACTGCTGGTTTCATTGCACCGTCTCGAGGTGCGTCCGACGCAGTCCCACATGATCGTCGATCAGGCGGTCGATGCAGTGGGCAGTTTCGCCCCGGGTCTAAAGGCCGTGGTCAATGGCGTGCTGCGCAACAGTGGCAGGCGCAGAGCCGAGTTCGAGGCCCTGCTGGATGCGACATCGGTGTGCCGGTTTCGCCATCCGGCGTGGTGGATACAACGGATCCACAAGGATCTGCCCGAGCACTGGGAGCAGTCACTGATGGCCGCCAACCAGCGACCGCCGATGTGTCTGCGCGTGAATCGGCGTCGCGCGGACGTGGCGTCGGTACTGGATTCCCTCGATGCTGCGGGCCTCGCCGCACGGCCCCTGACACAGAATGCGATCCTGGTCGACACCCCGGTTCCGGTGTCCCGTCTGCCCGGTTTCGCCGCTGGTGCGGTGTCGGTTCAGGATGCCGGTGCGCAATGGGCTGCGCCTTACCTCGATCTCGAAGCCGGGCAACGAGTGCTCGATGCTTGTGCCGCTCCCGGGGGGAAAACCGCGCACATGCTGGAATGCGCCGATGTGGACCTCCTGGCGCTCGAGATCGACGAACGGCGTGCCGAGCGCGTTCGAAGCAATCTGGACCGACTGGGTCTGCAGGCCCGCATTCAGGTCGCGGATGCGCGCCAGTCGTCGGTGTGGTGGGACGGGCACCCGTTCGATCGCATCCTCGCCGACGTCCCCTGCAGCGCGTCGGGGGTGACTCGACGCCATCCTGATATCAAATGGTTGCGACGCTCCGAAGACATCCGGCGCTTTGTGGTGCAGCAGCGTGAGATACTCGAGTCGCTTTGGCAAACGCTGGCCGCGGGTGGCAAAATGCTCTATGTGACCTGCTCGCTTTTTCGCGAGGAGAATCACGCTCAGATCGAGGCCTTCTGCGCCAGACATGCGGATGCACGAAGTCTGATGCTCGACGGCCAACCGGATCGACAACTGTTGCCTGCGCCAGAACATGATGGCTTCTATTACGCATTGCTGGAAAAGCGTGGCTGACAGGCTCAGTTGGAGTGCGTCCGGGTGGCTCATGGTGTTGGCCCTGGCGATCGCACCATGGCTCCATGCGCTGGCCGATACGCGAGTGCGCTATGCAGAGATCTTGGCTGCCGAGGACGGCTATGTGGTCAATGCCGATATCGAGTTCGAGCTGAACGCGCGCCTGATCGATGCAATCTCGAAGGGGGTGTCCCTGCATTTCACCGCTGACCTCCAGATCGAGCGTGCGCGCTGGTACTGGTTCGACAGGATGGTCGTCGAACGCAGCCTGCACTATCGCTTGTCCTATCATGCGATCACCCGCACCTACCGACTGTCCATAGGGAATCTCCACCGCAGTTTCGATACGCTCGATGCGGCTGTCCGGACGATGCAGAGGATACGGAACTGGCATATAGCCGATCGGGACGCCCTTGAATCCGGCATGTCATACAACGTCTCGCTGCGCATGCGTCACGACACCAGCATGCTGCCGCGGCCCTTCCAGGTCACTGCGCTCGGCAATCGTGACTGGAATCTTGCCACCGACTGGACTCGCTGGACCTTCCTGGCGGGGGCGGTGCGGTGAAGCGCATATCGATCGTCGTCATCGCCGCATTGGCGGGCATCTCCCTGTTCCTGCTCGCATCGGCGAGCGCCAACACCGACTTGTTCTCGGGGGCGTATCCGTTTCTGCTGGCCCTCAACGGCGCCGTCGCGGTCGTACTCGCAGGTCTGGTAGGGATACAGTTGCGTGACCTTTGGCGCGAGTACCGGACGCGCCAGTTCGGCTCCCGCTTGAAGTACCGCTTGCTGCTGATGTTCGCACTGATGGCCGTGGTCCCCGGGGTCGTCCTGTACGCGGTGTCGCTCCAGTTCGTCGTGCGTAGCATCGATTCGTGGTTCGACGTGAGGGTGGACCGCGCGCTCGAAGGCGGGATCGCGCTCGGTCAGAATGCGCTCGACTATCTGGTTTCGCAGGTCAGCGACAAGGCGAGCGATATGGCGTTGGAGCTGGATGCATCAGGATTGATGTCCTCTTCGCATCTGAATCGTCTGAGGGAACAGGCTGGCGTTGCGAGTGTCACCGTGGTGGGTGCAAACGGTCAGCTACTGGCCACCGTGTCCGATGGCGGCGGTGGCTTTTTGCCCGACCTGCCGACCTCGGTTCAGATGCGTCAGGCGCGCCAGGCACAATACTATCACCTGGTGGAGGCGCGGCCCGGTAACGGCCTGCTGATCAGGGTTGTGGTACCGGTTCCGTCGCGCTCGCTGCTGGCGGAGCCCTCCTACCTTCAGCTCACGCAACCGGTCCCGGAAACCTTCACGCGCCATGTCGACGCAGTGCAGGAGGCGCATCGCGAGTATCAGCAACTGGTCCTGGGTCGGATCGGTTTGAGTCGCATCTACTCGTTGACGCTGACGCTGGCACTGCTGCTCGCGCTGCTCATGGCGGTCGCAGTGGCCTTCGTGCTGACGCGCCGACTCGTGGCGCCGCTGCTGATCCTGGCCGAAGGCACGCAGGCGGTGGCCCAGGGAGATTTCAGTCCCCGACAGGCACTGCCTGCCCGGGATGAACTCGGTGTGCTGACGCAGTCGTTCAATCAGATGACGCGACAGTTGCAGGAGGCACGCGCGCAGGCCGACCGTAACCGCGGCGCGGTCGAGGCCGCACGAGCCTATCTGGAAGGTGTGCTGGCCAATCTGTCCACCGGAGTGCTGGCTTTCGGTGCCGATGGTTGTCTGCGGGCGGCCAATCGCGGCGCGATGGACATTCTGCGCGACGACCTGATCGGGTTCGAGGACTTTCCGCTGGCCGAATGGCCGCGACACCAGCAGTTTCGCGACTTCCTGCTGAAGGGTTTTGCCGACAACTCGGGTGACTGGCATGAACAGTTCGAGCATGCGTTGCCCGACAGCGTGCCCCAGACCCTGCTGATTCACGCCGCACGCCTGCCCGAGAGCTCGGGGGGTGGTGCAGTGGTGGTTTTCGACGACATCTCCAGCCTGGTGATGGCACAGCGCACCGCCGCCTGGGCAGAAGTCGCGCGACGGCTCGCACACGAAATCAAGAACCCGCTGACACCGATTCAGCTTTCGGCCGAGCGACTTGCGTACAAACTGGCGGACAAGCTCGATGAGCCGGGTCGGGAGATCTTGGAACGGGGGACCCGAATGATCGTGAATCAGGTCGAGGCGATGAAGAATCTGGTCAATGCCTTCCGCGATTACGCGCGCATGCCCAGTCCGTCGCTCGGCCCGGTGGATCTTAACGCACTGATTGCAGAAGTCCTGGGTCTGTATGAGAGCTCGCCACTGAAGATCACGACCCGGCTCGCATCCGATCTGCCTATGGTCAGTGGAGATGCGGCACAGATCCGTCAGATCATTCATAATCTGCTGCAGAATGCCGAGGACGCGCAAGCGAGCGATGCGGGAGGCACCTTCTTCGTCATGACCCGGCAAGAGGGTGGCGACCGGGTCCTCATGGTCGCGCAGGACGGTGGTCATGGTTTTCCGTCCGAGGTCCTGGCGCGGGCCTTCGAGCCCTATTTCACCACCAAGACCCGAGGCACCGGGCTCGGCCTCGCAATCGTGAAGAAGATCGTGGACGAGCACGGAGGCGACGTCCGTCTCCAGAACCGCGACAATGGCGGTGCCGAAGTTCAGATCCGGTTGCGCACCGCACCGTCGGAATCCTGACGGTGGTCATGCAGGAATGAAGCACGCGGGTTAAACAGATGGCAAATATTCTGATAGTTGATGACGAAGCCGGGATACGGGAGCTGCTTTCCGAAATTCTCGGCGACGAGGGTCATGACGTGGTGCTCGCCGAGAACGCGGCGGCGGCGCGCGCTCACCGTAATGCGAAGCGCCCCGACCTGGTTTTGCTCGACATCTGGATGCCCGACACCGATGGGATCACATTGCTCAAGGAATGGTCCGCAAACGGGCAACTGACGATGCCGGTGGTCATGATGTCCGGACACGGAACGATCGACACCGCGGTCGAGGCGACCCGTATCGGCGCTATCGACTATCTCGAGAAACCGATTGCGCTTCAGAAGCTGCTGTCGGCGGTCAAGCGTGGCCTGCAGCGTCCCACCGCATCGGGCCAGCCGTCGGCCCTCACGCTGGCCGCTTTTCCGCGCTCGGCGCCACTGAGCGATCTCAGGCGCCGCCTGCAGCAGATCGGAGCGAAGTCCCGCATCCTGCTGTTGCGCGTGGGCCCGGGTAATCTGGTCGATCTGGCGGCGCGCAGCGTCAAACCGGACTCGGCGGGCTGGCTGGATCTGGCAACGGTCACGGCCCCGCTCGACGTGAAGCAACTGCAGGCAGTGCATGGCGGAACCGTGTATGTGCCCGAGCTGGGGCGCTTGAGTCGGATTCAGCACAAGAATCTGACCTTTGCGATCGAGCGACTGGAGCGCTTCAACCTGCACCTGGTCGTCGCCACGGAGTACGGCAGTGAAACGCTGCTGGCCGATGGTTGGGACGAAGGGATCGTCAATCGCCTCTTCGAGATCAGCTTCGCACCGCCGGCGCTGGCCGACGTGCAGGACGACGTGCCCGAGATCGCGGCTCAGCTGCTGCTGCACCTGGTCGAATCCGCGGAGGTGCCGCGGCGTCGCCTGTCGACTGCGGCGCTGAATCAGCTGCGCACGCAGAGCTGGCCGGGTGGTCTGGCCGAACTACGTGCGGCGGTGAAGTCGCTTGCACTCGGCACCCTGGACGAGGAGATCAGCGCAGCCGACGTGCGACGCGTGCTGCCGCCACCGGTCGAGAGCGTGCATTCGGTGTCCTTCGACCAGCCGCTGCGCGAAGCCCGGGAAGCGTTCGAGCGCCTGTATTTCGAGCATTATCTGCGCCTGGAAGGCAACAACATGACCCGGATCGCTGAAAAATGCGGCCTGGAGCGCACTCATCTGTATCGCAAGCTCAAGCAGCTCGGCTTGCAGGTAGGGCGCAAGACTGAGGAGAGCTAGCATCCCGATCGCGCCAGAGCGTTCGTCCGGTTTCGGCCGCATTCGTGCGGCGCTCGAAGAGGTCGGACTGAGACCACTGGCGGCCTTCGCGGTCGACGAGCGAGATGCGGTCCCCGTCATGCCCGACGGAACAGCCGGTGCGGCGCTGGTGCTGGCCGGAAACGCCGGTTCCTCACTGTGGCCGGTGTTCGTCGACTCGCCTGAATACCGCGACCGGAAACCCGATCCGCTCGATCGATGGAGCCGCCGGATCGGTGACGCGCTGGCCACGCGCTTCGGCGCGCGCGCGATCTTTCCGTTCGAAGGCCCACCCTTTCATCCGTTTCAGGCCTGGGTCGCACGGCATGGCGTGCTGGCGCCGTCGCCGCTCGGTGTGCTGGCCCACCCGCGCTATGGCCTCTGGCATGCCTACCGCTTCGCGCTGGTTCTGCCGGGCGTCCCGCCCGATCTGCCCGCGCCCGAGCTCGACAGCTCGCCGTGCCTGAGCTGTATCGAACGGCCCTGTCTGACGTGCTGCCCCGCGGAGGCGGTATCCGCCCAGGGCTACCGATGGGAGGCCTGCATCGACCATCTTCGCGCGGACGCGACCATATCGTGCCGCTCGGATGGCTGCCTTGCCCGGCGGGCCTGTCCGGCCGGCGCTTCGTGGCGCTACGAACCGGCGCATGCGCGCTTTCACATGGATGCCTTCCTGGCTTCGACGGAGCGGATACATTCTGTTTCAGGTGACTGAGCCAGCAAGTACAATGAGCGTTTCAGCCACAAGCGGCATCATCGTCAAGTGAAGATCATCATTCTCGGTGCGGGCCAGGTGGGTGCCTCGGTGGCCGAAAACCTGTCATCCGAGGCGAACGACATCACGCTGGTGGATACCAGCGCCGAGTACCTCGAAGTGCTGCGCGACCGGCTCGAAGTCCGGACGGTATGCGGCAATGCCGCCTCGCCCTACGTGTTGCGTGATGCGGGTGCAGACGATGCAGACCTGCTGATCGCGGTGACCCAGTCCGACCAGACCAATCTGTGCGCGTGCAAGGTCGCCAAGACCCTGTTCAATCTTCCCACCCGGATCGCACGCCTGCGCTCCGGCGATTTTGTCGATTATCCCGAGCTGCTGAACGACGACAATTTCGCGGTCGGGTTTTCGATCTGCCCGGAGCAGATCGTCACGGACCACATCAAGCGCCTGATCTCGTTTCCCGAAGCCCTGCAGGTGCTCGAGTTCGCCAACGGGATCGTGAGCCTGATCGGTGTGCGGGCGTTCGAGGGCGGTCCGCTGATCGGACATCCGCTCAAGGCCCTGCGCTATCACATGCCGAACGTGGAGGTCAGGATTGCCGCGATCTACCGTAACGGTGAACCGATCATTCCCGAGGGCGACACGGTCGTCGTGCCGGGCGACGAGGTGTTCTGCCTGGCCGCATCGGTGCATATCCGGCAGGTGATGCGCGAACTCAGGCGCTCGGACCGTCCTATCCGGCGGATCATGATCGCAGGCGGGGGAAACATCGGTTTCAGACTCGCGCGCTCGATCGAGGCGGATTACAACGTCAAGCTGCTCGAACTCAATCCGCGCCGCACCGATATGCTGGCGACCCACCTCAATCACACGCTGGTGCTGAAGGGCGATTCGACCGACGAGAAGCTGCTCGAGAACGAAGGCATCGACGAGACCGACCTGTTCGTGGCGCTGACCAACAACGAGGAAGACAATATCATGTCGGCCTCGCTCGCGAAGCGGATGGGCGCCCGTCGTACGCTGGCGCTGATCAACCGCAAGTCCTATGTGGATCTGGTCCAGGGCGGACCGATCGACATTGCGATCTCGCCGGCGCAGATTTCGATCGGCACGCTGCTGGCGCATGTGCGTCGCGGCGACGTGGTCTCGGTGCACAGCCTGCGGCGCGGTGCGGCCGAGGCCCTGGAGATCGTCGCACACGGCAGCGAGAAGGAATCGAAGGTGGTCGGCAAGCCGATCGATCAGATCCAGTTGCCCAAGGGCGCGACGATCGGCGCAATCGTGCGCGAGGAGAAACGCGATGACGGCAGGATCATCAGGCACGAAGTGATCATGCCGCACCACGACACCGTCATAAAGTCCGATGACCATGTGATCGTCCTCTGCACCCACAAGCGACTGGTGCGTCAGGTCGAGAAGCTGTTCCAGGTCGGTTTCACCTTCCTCTGACGATGCGTAGTTATTACCCTGTATTGAACGCGATGGGCCTGATCATCATGATCTTCGGCCTGTTGATGGGTTTCCCGATCGCGGTTTCCTATTACGTACAGGACGGCGCGCACATCGCGTTCGATGAGGCGGTACTGATCACGTTCACAGTCGGGCTGGTGCTGTGGCTGCTGACCCGCGGCAAGCGGCGCGACTTGCGGGTGCCCGACGGTTTTTTGCTGGTGGCGGCCACCTGGCTCGTACTGCCGATCTTCGGCGCGATTCCGCTGATTCGGCATGTACCCGAGCTGACCTTCGTCTATGCGTATTTCGAGGCGGTGTCCGGATTGACTGCGACCGGCGCGACCGTGATGTCCGGTCTGGACGACATGCCGATCTCGATCAACGTGTGGCGCACCTTCATGCACTGGATCGGTGGCATGGGGGTCATCGTGCTGGTGGTGGCGATCCTGCCGCTGCTCGGCATCGGCGGACGCCAGCTGTTCAAGGCCGAAGTGCCGACGCCGATGAAGGAGTCGAGTCTGACGCCTCGCATCACGGAGACCGCCAAGGGCTTGTGGATCACCTATATCCTGCTCACCGTGGCCTGCGGGTTCAGCCTGTGGCTGGCCGGACTCGACGGCTGGGACGCGCTGATCCATGCGTTCACGGTGACCGGCCTCGGCGGTTTCTCGAGCAAGGATGCGTCGCTCGGTCATTTCAACAGCGTCCCGGTCGAGATGGTGGTGATCGTGTTCGCGCTGCTTGCGGGTCTGAACTACGCGACCCATTATCTCGCGCTGATACGCCGCAGTCCGCGCCCCTATCTGCATGACCCGGAGATCCCGTTCTTCTTCGGTGTACTGGTGCTCAGCGTCGGGATGCTTACCGCCTATCTGATGCAGTACAACGCGCATACCGATCTGATCACGACGCTGCGTTATGTCGCCTTCCATGTGGTGTCGATTTCGACCTCGCTCGGCCTGGCCACCTACGACTACACGCTGTGGCCGATGTTCGCGCAGCTGTGGATCCTGTTCCTTGGCAGTTTCGTCGCGTGCTCCGGGTCGACCGGCGGCGGCATCAAGATGATGCGTGCGATCATCCTGTACAAGCAGGTTTTCCGGGAGATCGTGCGGTCGCTGCATCCCAACGCGGTTCATCCGGTGCGCATGGGTGGCCAGCGGGTGTCCGACCAGATCCTGCACGCGGTGCTCGGCTTCAGTTTCATGTACATGGTCTCGATCGTGACGCTGACGCTGGTGCTGGCCGCATCCGGGCTGGACATCATCACGGCCTTCTCGGCGGTGGTGGCCTGCATCAACAATACCGGGCCGGGCCTCGGGGCAGTCGGGCCCGCCGCGAACTACGCCGGGCTGGACGTACTACAGATCTCGGTACTGTCCTTCACGATGATTCTCGGCCGGCTGGAGATCTTCACCTTTCTGGTGGTGCTGACGCCGGTGTTCTGGCGTCGTTGATCGTCTGCGCTGAACGGACGTGCGTGCGCGGTCCGATCGTGGCCGGGCATGACGGGTGATCGACGTCCGGCGCGGACCTGCCGCCGCCAGGGTCGGGCTGAATCGACGTCGGGGTCGGCACCCGGTCTGAAAACCGGGATAATCCGGGGTTGAACCGAATCGCCATAATCAAAGGATCCCAACGTGAGCCGCCTCGCCAACGACACATTCTTGCGCGCACTGATGCGCGAGCCCACCGAATACACGCCGATCTGGCTGATGCGTCAGGCCGGGCGATATCTGCCGGAATACTGTGAAACGCGCCGTCGCGCCGGCAGCTTTCTGCAGCTGTGCAAGAACAAGGATCTGGCCTGCGAGGTCACGTTACAGCCGCTCGCGCGCTACGACCTGGATGCGGCCATCCTGTTTTCGGACATCCTCACCGTACCGGACGCGATGGGTCTGGGCCTGTATTTCGCCGAAGGCGAGGGGCCGCGCTTCGAGCGCCCGCTGCGCGATGAATGGGAGATCCGTAACCTGTCGGTGCCCGATCCCCACGCCGAACTGCAGTACGTGATGGATGCGGTATCCGAGATTCGTCGCGCGCTCGATGGCAACGTACCCTTGATCGGCTTCTCGGGGAGTCCGTGGACGCTGGCCTGTTACATGGTCGAGGGCGGGTCCTCCTCCGACTATCGCAAGGTCAAGAGCCTGGCCTACAGCCGGCCGGATCTGATGCACCACATCCTGAGCGTGACCGCCGACGCGGTCACCGCCTACCTGAACGCGCAGATCGAATCAGGCGCCCAGGCGGCGATGGTGTTCGACTCCTGGGGCGGGGTATTGTCCGAGGCCGCCTATCATGCGTTTTCGCTCCCATACCTCAAGCGGGTGGTCGATGGCCTGATCCGCGAGAACGACGGGCGCCGAGTCCCCAGCATCGTGTTCACCAAGGGCGGGGGCTTGTGGCTGGAGAGCATCGCCGCACTGGGCAGTGACGCGGTGGGCCTGGACTGGACGATGGATATCGGCCGTGCCCGGGCCTTGGTCGGCGACCGGGTGGCGCTGCAGGGCAATCTCGATCCGAACGTGTTGTTCGCTCCGTCCGACGTGGTCGCGAGCGAGGCGCGCAAGGTGCTGGACGCCTTCGGGCCGCATCCCGGTCATGTGTTCAACCTCGGACATGGCATCTCTCAATTCACTCCGCCCGAGTCGGTCAGCGTACTGGTCGATACCGTTCATGAGCACAGCCGCTCGCTGCGGGGCGCCGGCAGCTGAAACCTGCTTCCGGAAGGACCGTCGGTCTTTGCTACGGACGCATCAACAATGGTCAAACCAAAGTTCCCGGCGTGTTGTCAAGGCCAAAAGTTTTTGTTTTACGCTTGACTTATACACATCGCGGTGTTCCAGACAGAGCATTTGTGGAAAAGTTGTGCACGGCAACATGATTTTTTCAAGTGTCTGATTTAAAACGGATATGTAAATGCCTATTGTTAAGGCAAAGTGACAGAGTGGCTTGTACTTAGGCGCTTTGAGGCCGTTTCGCCCACGCTATGCACAAACTTATCCACAGAATGTGTGGACAAACAAACAAGAGGTTTTGTGGCAAGCAGTTAGTCGCGTTTGCACATTACTTTCTCAGAGTTGTCTTATAACATATTGATAATAAAGAGGTTGATATAAATGGCGGATTCCGGGGAACGCATCGTCCGGGTGGCGTTGCCGGTTCCTGTTCCGCAGCTGTTTGATTACAAAGCAGAAAATGTCGAAGACGGCGATGTCGGCCGATGCGTGCGTGTTCCGTTCGGCAAAGCCCAGAAGACCGGTCTGATCGTGGCCCTGCCCGCCGAGTCGGACGTCGATCCGGTCCGACTCAGATCCGTGCATCACATTCAGCGCGAGGTTCCCGCGTTGCCGGCGGACTGGCTAGCGTTGGTACGGTTCGTGTCCCACTACTACCATGCCCCGCTCGGAGAAGTCGTCGCGCTGGCCTTGCCGCCGGGTTTGCGGCGCGCCGACGCGGTCAGCAGCGACCCCCTCGATCCCTTCCTGTGCATCACCCCTGCCGGCCGCGCGGCACTCGATGCGACGCCACGCGCGAACCGGGCGCTGGCCTTGTTGCGCGAACTGGCGTCATCCGGGCTGTTGCGGCGAAGCCAGGCGCGTGCCCTGCCGAACGGCAAGGCGCTCGCGGATGCACTGAAGCGTGGCTGGATCGCGCCGACCGATGCCCCGGACCGGGCCGCGACCGGCCTCGTGCGTCCGCCGCTCACCGACGAGCAGACGCGGGCGCTGGCGGCGGTCCAAGCCGCGGGGCCCGGCTTCGCCTGCTGGTTGCTGCAGGGCGTGACAGGTAGCGGCAAGACCGAGGTCTATCTGCGCCTGGCCGAGGAGCGCCTGGCGCGAGGGCGGCAGGTTCTGATGCTCGTGCCGGAGATCGCGCTGACGCCGCAGCTCGAAGGACGCGTGGCGGCCCGCTTCCCGTCAGCCAATGTCGTGAGTCTGCACTCCGGACTGGCCGAGGGTCCCCGCTCACGGGGCTTCGTGCAGGCCTTGGAGGGTGCGGCCGACATCGTTCTCGGCACCCGCTTGTCGATATTCACGCCGATGCCGCGGCTGGGTCTGATCCTGATCGACGAGGAGCATGACGCGTCCTACAAGCAGCAGGAAGGTCTGCGCTATTCGGCGCGCGATGTCGCGGTGTGGCGGGCGCGTCAGTGCGATGTGCCCGTCGTGCTCGGCTCCGCGACGCCGTCGCTGGAGAGCTGGCAGCATGCGCGCAGCGGACGCTATCGCAGCCTGCGCCTGAGCACCCGTGCGATCTCCGATTCATTGCCCACGGTTCGCTGCCTCGACACCCGGCGCGTACGCCTGGACGAAGGCATCAGCCCGGCGCTGAAGGCCGCACTGGAACACGGACTGGCTCGCGGCGAGCAGAGTCTGGTGTTCCTGAATCGTCGCGGCTATGCGCCGGTCCTGTCCTGCCCGTCCTGTGGCTGGATCAGTCATTGTCCCCACTGTTCGGCCAACCTCGTGGTCCATCTCGCGGATCGACGCCTGCGTTGCCATCATTGCGGTTGCGACAGCGCCATCCCGCCGGCCTGCCCGGTGTGCGGCAATCAGGACATCCAGCCATTCGGTCGCGGCACCCAGCGGATCGAGGCACGACTGATCGAGCTCTTTCCGGAAGCCAGGGTGTTGCGAATCGATCGGGATTCGGCGCGCACACGCAAACAGTGGGAAGGACTGCTGGCCCGGATCGGCGCCGGCGACGCCGACATTCTGGTCGGGACGCAGATGATGGCGAAGGGGCATGATTTCCCAAAGCTCACACTGGTCGGCGTCATCGGTGCCGATGCGTCGCTGCATGCGGCCGACTTCCGCGCCCCGGAGCGCCTCTTTCAACAGCTGATGCAGGTCGGCGGACGCGCCGGGCGCGCGCACCTGGCCGGAGAGGTGCTGATCCAGACCGAGCATCCGGACCATCCCCTGTACCGTTGCCTGGTCGCCCACGATTTCGACCGGTTCGCCGCGCGCGAACTCGAGGAGCGCAAGCAGGCCGGGTTTCCGCCGCATACCTTTCAGGCGATGCTGCGCGCCGATGGACCGGCGCTGGAGGATGTGCAGCGTTTTCTGGCCCATGTCCGGCGACTTGCGCTGGACATGGCGCCGGCAGGTGTGCGCGTGTTCGACGCGGTACCGATGCGCCTGACCCGACTGGCCCGGCGGGAGCGCGCCCAGCTGCTGGTCGAAGCCGACGAGCGGCGGCCGCTGCATGCCTTCCTGTCCGAATGGTTGCCGGTGGTGCGCGCACAGCGCCTGCCGCGTGATCTGCGCTGGCAGATCGACATCGATCCGCTCGAGGTCTGAGCCGGCATCGTCGGGTGAGCGGATCGGGTCGTCACCGAAGACGCCTGTCCGGCGATTCGCAGTCAGTCTCGCGCGGCGAGCGGCCATAAGCGGGCCGCGCCGCGCACACCCGATGAATCGCCATGCAGGCTTTTCACGAGTCGCGTGCCGACCACATCGGAGAAAATGTGCTCCCGCCACAGGCGTGGCACGCTTGCGTACAGGCGGTCCATGTTCGACAGACCTCCGCCGAGCACGATCACATCCGGATCGACGATGTTGATGACCGTCGCGAGCGCGCGAGCCAGTCTTCGTTCGTAACGTTGCAGCGTGTCTTCACAGTCGCGATCACCGTGCGCTGCGTGCGTGACGATCTCCGACGGCGCGAGATGCGGACCGTTCAGGGCGGCGTGCTCGGCCGCCATGCCGGGGCCGGACAGCCGGGTTTCGATACAGCCGACCCGGCCGCAATAACAGCGCACGCGATCGAAGCGGTCGTCGTCGCTGAACGCGAGCGGATTGTGTCCCCATTCGCCCGCGATGCGGTTCGCTCCTGCGAGCAGGTGGCCATCGACCACGAGTCCTCCCCCGACGCCGGTTCCGAGGATCACCGCGAAAACGGTTCCGGGCCCCCTGCCCGCGCCGTCGGCGGCTTCGGATGCCGCGAGGCAGTTCGCGTCGTTCGCGATTCGTACGTCGCGACCGAGTCGCGCGCTCAGGTCGGCCAGCAGGGGCCAGCCGTTCAGACAGGTGGAGTTGGCATTGCGCATGCGTCCGGTCGCGGGCGACAGTGAGCCCGGCGTGCCCACGCCGACGCTGGCGCGGCACGCGAGCGCCTGTTCGGCCTCCGCCACCAGGCGCACCAGCATGTCCAGTGTTGCAGTGTAATCGTCGGGCGGAGTGGGCACGCGTCGGCGCAGCAGCGTGCGGTCGGCATCGTCGAGCGCGATGATCTCGGTCTTGGTGCCGCCCAGGTCGATGCCGATGCGCGGCCTGAAGCGATGAGTCGTCGAGCTTCGGTTCACGAGGGTTCCATCCAGACACCCAACGCCGTCAGCTGTCGCGTCGCCGCCTCGGCCCAGCCGCGATTGGCGGCCGGACTCGCCGGACTCGGGTGCAGCACGCGCCCGATGTGAACACGCGCACGCAGGGCCGGGTCTGTGTCGAGCGCGGCGGTCGCACGCGCTTCGGCCCAGGCGCCGATGCCGATGATCCACTCGGGCTGCAGAGTGCCCACGACCTGCCGCAGATGTCGGTCGCAGGCCTTCAGCAGCGGACCGGATTCGGCCGCCAGCAGCTTGTCCGGCGTGACATTGCGCCCGCCGTCGAAGAACACCAGCGGGCAGTAGTTCGCGACATAGTGCTCGGCAAAGAACGCGTCGGGCGCCCCGAAGCGCGCGCGAAACAGCCCCCACAGTCGTCGCCCGGACACCTCCGAGCGGGTGCAGGCAAAGCCCTCGACCGGACGTTTCGGATTCTCTCCGGCGGGCTTGCGTACCGGACCTTCCAGTTTCAGCCAGTCGCGTACTGCCCCGATCTCGCCGAATGGCACCCCGGTCTGGGTCATGCCGAACGGACCGGGATTCATGCCGATGAAGAGAACTCGCCGTGGACCGTCCGCATACCGGGCGACATAGGCATCATGGATGGCGCCGGCGTAGTCGAGCGGGTTGTAGACATGCGTGACCGGCGGTGAGAAATGCAGCCGAGCGACCTCGTCGGACAGTGCGTGCGCGGCTGAAATCAGGTCGGTTGCAGTGGTGTTCATGTTCAGGCTCTCCCCGGCATGGCCGCGATCGCTGCATTTTCGCCGTTCCACGGCGCCACTCTCAACAGCAGCAGCATGCCGGGGAGTGCGAGCGCAAAGCAGGCCCAGAAGAACGTGGTCCACCCGAGCTGTTCCACCAGCCAACCGGCCGATGCGTTGATGAAGGTACGGGGCACGGCCATCAGGCTGGTGAATAGCGCGAACTGGGTCGCCGTGTAGGCAGGATGGGTGGTGCGCGCCATGAATGCGACAAAGGCGGTGGTGCCGAGTCCGGCCCCGAGTGCCTCGCCGGTGATCACGACGGCGAGCATGACCAGGCGGCCGCCGTCCGAAGGCGCAGGCCCCAGCCAGGCCAGCCACACGAATCCGAGGATGGTCACCAGCTGCACCACGCCGAACAACCAGAGTGCGCGATTGATGCCGAGCTTCACCATCCACAGCCCGCCCAGGATGCCGCCAAACACCATCGGCCACAGTCCCGCGTTTTTCGCGATGACGCCGATGTCCGTCATGCTGTAGCCCATGTCCAGGTAGAACGGCGTGGCCAGCGCGGTACACAGCGAATCGCCGAGCTTGTAAAGGAACAGGAACAGCAGCACGAACAGCGCCGAACGCACGCCGTGCCGGCCGAAGAACTCGCGGAAGGGTTCGATCACCGCGTCGCGCAGCGTGCGAGGCGCGCCCGACGCGGCCCGTGGTTCGCGCACCATCAGCGTCATCGCGACGCCGGGCAGCATGAACATTGCGGTGATGATGAACACCTGATCCCATGGCAGTCGATCCGCGAGGATCAGCGAGATCGAACCGGGGACGAGTCCTGCGATCCGGTACGCGTTCACGTGAATCGCATTGCCGAGCCCCAGCTCCAGGTCGGGCAGGATCTCCCGCCGGAATGCGTCGAGCGCGATATCCTGGGTCGCGGACAGGAAGGCCAGCGCCGCGGTCAGCGCGACCACCAGCGCGAGATGATCGACCGGCGACAGCTGGCCGAGCCATGCGATCGAGGCTACCAGACCAAGCTGGGAAACCAGCATCCAGCTGCGTCTGCGTCCCAGCCACGGCAGGATGCCGTACCGATCCAGAAGCGGCGCCCACAGGAACTTCCATGTGTAGGGAAACTGGATCAGCGCAAAGGCGCCGATCGCGCGCAGACTCAGCCCTTCGGTACGCAGCCACGCCGGCACCAGGTTGAGCAGCAGATAGAGCGGCAGGCCGGATGCGAAACCGGTGAAGATGCAGATCAGCATCCTGCGATTCAGCAACGGGGCGAGCCAGGCAGGACAGCGGGTCGATGACACGGGGGACTCGGCGTGGGGCGGGTGTCCGGATTATCCCAGAATGGCGGGCCGGGCGTGGGCGCGAAGGATCAGGCGGGTTTCCAGGCTGCACGGTGCGCGCGCAGGTAGGCCTCCGCCTCGGGAGCGGGCAGGGGCTTGCTGAAGTGATAACCCTGCAGTTCGTCGCAACCGAGCTCGCGCAACCTGGCCACCTGGGTGGCGGTTTCCACCCCCTCGGCGATCACTCTGAGGCCGAGGTTGTGCGCCAGCGAGACCGCGGCCGTGACGATGGCCGCGTCGTTGGGGTCGGTTTCGATGTCGGACACGAAGGAGCGATCGATCTTGAGACGGTCCAGCGGGAACAGCTTCAGATAGGACAGCGAAGAGTAGCCCGTGCCGAAGTCGTCGATCGCGATGCTGACGCCCGAGGCCTTCAGCGCATCGAGCAACTCGATCGCCTCGGTGGGGCGTTCCATCACCGAACTCTCGGTGATCTCGAGTTCGAGCGCGCTCGGCGACAGCCCGTTGTGGCTGAGTGCCCGGGCGACCGTGTCGGTCAGTCCGGAGTCGCGTAACTGGCGAGCCGACAGGTTGACCGACATGCGCAGGCCGTCCAGTCCCATGGCCTGCCAGCTCACCAACTGACGGCAGGCCTGGTCGATGGCCCAGTTGCCGAGCTCGACGATGACGCCGGTCTCTTCGGCGAGCGGGATGAAGCGCTCCGGTGAAATCAGCGTGCCGTCCTCCTGTCGCCAGCGCAACAGCGCCTCGAAGCCGGTCAGGCGCTGGTCGGCGGCGTCCAGCAGCGGCTGGTACCAAAGCTCGAATTCCTCGCGCAACACCGCCCGACGCAGCTTGCCCTCGAGCTTCAGGCGCTCGGTCGCCGCACGGTTGAGCTCCTCGGTGAAAAACTGGTAATTGCCGCGTCCGAGTGCCTTGGCGTGATACATGGCCGCATCGGCGTTGCGTAGCAGACCGGTTGGCGTGTTGCTGTCGTCCGGGTAGAGGCTGATGCCGATCGACGGAATCGCATGCAGTTCGACACCGTCGATCATGTAGGGTGCGGACAGACCGGACAGCAGGCCGCCGGTGACATGGGCCGCGGCGGCCGAGTCCGAGATCCCTTGCAGCACGATGACGAACTCGTCGCCGCCGAGTCGTGCCACCGTATCCGCTTCCCGCACCGATGCCAGCAGGCGCCGACCGACCTCCACCAGAAGCGTATCGCCGACATGATGTCCGAGCGAGTCGTTGACGTTCTTGAAGCGATCGAGATCGAGGAACAGAACCGCCAGCGACTGTCGGTTTCGCTTCGCGTCGGCGATCGACTGTTCCAGCCGTGCGTAAAGCGAAAAGCGGTTGGCCAGCCCGGTCAGCGCATCATGATGGGCGAGATGCTGAATATCGGCCTCCGCGCGCTTTCGCTCGGAGATGTCGGTGAAGATCGCAACGAAATGCGTGATCTTTTCGTCCTTGTGGTCTCGCACCGTGGTCATCGTCAGCGCGCGCGGGAACACGGTGCCATCGGCGCGGCGCCCGAGGGTTTCGCCGACGAATGTTCCCTGCTTCTCGAGTATCCTCCAGATCGTGTCCGAATCGAGTGCGCCGTTGTGTCCGCCATCGTCGTGGCCCGGACTGAATGGCTGGCCGACGACGATGTCTGCGTCCAGGCCGGTCATGCTCAGAAAGGCCGGGTTCGCAGACACGATGCGGTGATGCAGATCGATGATCACGATCGCCTCGGGCGTGTTCTCGAAGACCTTGTCGGCCAGCATCCGACCGCGTTCGGCCTGCTTGAGCTCGGTGATGTCGTTGTAGATCGTGACGAAACCACCGTCAGGCAGAGGTTGTCCCCGCACATGAATGACCTTGCCGTCCGGACGTACGCGCTCGAAGCTGTGCGGCCGGGGGTGCTTCGCCCGTTCGGCAAGATCACGCGCGAGGGCCTGCGGGTCGCCCGGGCCGTATTCCCCACGGATGGCATTGAAGAGCAGCAAATCCTGCAGCGTGACCTCGTCCCGCTCGAACAGCTCGTCCGGAAAATCCAGTACCCGCTTGAGCTCGTCGTTGTACGCAAGCAGGCGCATGTCCTGGTCGAACAGCGACACCCCGCACGGGATGTGATCGATGATGGACTTCAGCACATGGTTTTGCCGCTCGAGCGTGCTTTCGACCGTCTTCTGCTGTGTGATGTCGGTATAGGTGGTGATGAAACCCGCGATCCGACCATCGATGTGCATCGGTTCGCCGATGACCAGATGGGTGCGTCCGTTGGGCCGGGTGCGCTCGAAGCGGTGGGCCTCGAAGCGCAGTGCGAGTTCGCGCCGTGCACGAACCAGTTCGACCGGGTCACCCGGGCCATACTCGCCCCGTTCGGCCGGGACCATGATCAGATCCTCGAAACGGACGTTGCGATACAGGAGCGCCTCGGGCAAGCCCAGCACTTCCGCAAGCTGCGCATTCCAGTACTGCAGCCGCAGGTGTTCGTCGAACACGCTGATGCCCTGCGGCAGGTGATTGAGAATGGCCGTCAGGTAGCCGGTCTGACGTCGCAGTTCCTCCTCGACCGCAACCTGGACCGTCACGTCCTGAATCGTGCCGATCGCCCGTGCAGCGCTGCCGTCTGCTGCGGTCTCGACCCGCACGCGTGACTGAAATCTGCACACCAGTCCGTCCGCGCGCAGCACGCGAAAATCCTGGTCCTGCGAGGTGCCATTGAGGTAGGCATTGGCGAGATTGGCGCGGACCGCGTCCCGGTCGTCTGGATGGATGCGTTCGAGCACGCATTCTGGTCTGGCCGGCGCATCCAGCGGTATGCTCAGCAAGGCCCTGAACTCGTCCGACCACCATACCTCGCCGCTGACCAGATTCCGCTCCCAGGTGCCGACCTTGGCGATGTCGTGCGTGTAGCGCAGCAACTCCTGCAGGCGTTCGGCATCGATGCGCTGCGATAGCCGCATCGTCAGCACGTTCCGAAACCGTTGTCGTGCGAAAGGACGACCCGCGGTCGAAGCAGGTCGGAGATGTTCGGATCGGCCGCTGCGGCAACCAGAACATGATGCAGGAAGGAGCGTAGGGTCATGTGCACGGATGGGGTTCGTTCGCCGGTCGGCTCCGCAATGTACCGCAATAGACGGGCTCACGCGTGGTTGCCGGCTGCATTTTCAGGCGGAAACGAGTCACCACCGATTCTCCCAACACGCATGACGCTTTACAATCGTGCAATGCAGCGATACGGTAGCGTATGGGGTTGCCTGCGAGGGCAGGGAAGCCGAGAATGCAGCATGGTTGAAATTTCGGGCAAACAAGGGAGGTCGAAATGAGCTACACCATCACCGTATCGTTCGCGCAGGACCGGGAATACGACGTCGTCCTGCACGATGCGGACGTCAACAACATGGGCAAGGATCAGGCGCGCGCATGGTTCGCCAAGGAATTCGAGGACCTGGAGTGCACGCCGTCCAACCCGATGGGCAAGGTGCTGGTGCTGGACATGGTGCTCAATGTCGCGAAGTTCGGCGGCGAAGAGCGATTCAAGAGTGGTGGCGAATGGCCCAAGGCATTCGCCACCGCGGTAGCCGCTGCGCTACAGCGTCCGGCGATCAAGGTTGACGTCGCCAACTTCGTGGTGGGCTGAGTGCGATGATCTGAAGGTCGGCGCGCCAGTTCGCCTCAGGCGCGCAGGCCGTCCGGCGCTGCGAAGCGCCCCAGACGATACACCGCGACGCTGGCTTGAAAGTTCGGCTCGTCCGTGACCATCCTGCCGTCGTCGAAGGCGAGCCGCTCGCGTACCGCGATGCCGTTGATCTCGCACAATGCGTCGAAATCCGAGATCGTGAAGAAACGCACGTTCGGCGTGTTGAACCACTGATGGGGCAGGCTTTCCGAGACCGGCATGCGACCGTTAAGAATGCTCTGCCGATGGCGCCAATAGCCGAAGTTCGGGAAACTCACCACCGCCTCCCGACCGACACGCAACATTTCGGCCAGGATGCCCTGCGTGTTGTGTATGGCCTGCAGCGACAGGCTCATGATGACATGGTCGAAGAAACCATCCTCGAAGCCGGCCAGGCCCTTCTCGAGGTCGACCTGGATCACATTGATGCCGTTCTCAATGCAGGATACGACGTTGTTCACATCGTTCTCGACGCCATAACCCTGTACCTGGCGAACCTGCATCAAGTGCTTCAGCAGGGTGCCGTCGCCGCAGGCGAGGTCCAGCACCTTCTCGCCCGGATCGATCCACTGGGCGATCACATCGAAATCGTAACGGTAGCTCATAGTTTCATCCGGTCGAAATAGCTGCGCAGCACCGCGTGGTAATGCGGGTCGTCGAGCAGGAACGAGTCATGGCCTGCCGCGCAGTCGATCTCCGCGTAACTGACGTTGCGCTGGTTGTGCAGCAGGGCATAGACGATCTCGCGGCTGCGTGCCGGCGAGAAACGCCAGTCGGTGCTGAACGACACCACCAAAAAGTCCGCGCTAGAGCGCGCCAGCGCCGCCGGCAGATTGCCGCCGTGCTCGAAGGCCGGGTCGAAGTAATCGAGCGCCTTGGTCGTGAGCAGATAGGTGTTGGCGTCGAAGGTCTGTGCGAACTTGTCGCCCTGATAACGCAGGTAGGACTCGATCTCGAACTCGACGTCGAAGTTGTACATCGTCTTGCCGTGACGCAGGCTGCGGCCGAATTTCTCGGCCAGCGAATCGTCCGACAGGTAGGTGATGTGTCCGATCATCCGCGCGAGCTTGAGGCCGCGCGTCGGTACGATGCCGTGCGCATAGAAATCGCCCCCATGAAATTCCGGATCGCTCAAAATCGCCTGACGGGCGACTTCGTTGAAGGCGATGTTCTGCGCGCTTAGCTTGGGCGCGGATGCGATCGCGACCGCGTTGGCGATCCGGTCGGGGTACTGCAGCGACCATGAGATCGCCTGCATGCCGCCCAGGCTACCACCGACCACGGCCGCGAAGCGTTCGATGCCGAGCCGGTCCGCAAGCCTGGCTTGGCTGGTCACCCAGTCCTCTACGGTCACGAACGGGAAGTCCGCGCCCCAATGCCGACCGGTGGCCGGATTGATCGAGCGTGGTCCGGTGCTGCCGTGGCAGCCCCCGAGGTTGTTCACGCCGATCACGAAGAACCGTCGGGTATCCAGTGGTTTGCCGGGCCCGATCAGATTGTCCCACCAGCCGATGCTGCGCGCATCGTCGACATGGATTCCGGCCACATGGTGAGATCCGGACAACGCGTGGCAGACGAGCACCGCGTTGGTGCCGGCGGCGTTGAGTTGGCCGTAGGTTTCATAGACGAGTTCGTATGCGGGCAGCACGCCGCCACTTCGCAGCGTCAGCGGTTCGGTGAAATGCGCACATTGCGGCGTCACCACACCAATGGATTGGGGTTGGATCATGGTCGTCGTCGGTAAACAGAAAAACCCAGCCGGCTCTAAAACGCGGACTGGGTCGCCCTCGCTTTAGCCGAATTTATTGAGCGCCCGCAAGCTGTGGTTCAAATCGGCGCTATGAAAGCCAAACTAGCCTTACTCGATAGGATTGTCAAACCTGGCGTGCTTCGTCAGCGGCTCATCGTGCATGTCGAGCGAGCCCGGCATGTGCGGCCTCGCGATGTCGGCGCGCGCCACGCCGCGTCATCGATCCCGACGCCCGCGTGTTCAGCCGGTCAGGCGCGACACCGCATCGTGCACCTTGGCCTGTTCGTCCATCTTGAGGATGCGCTGCACCTTCGGAGCGAGTTCGCCGACGTCGGCCCGAAGAACCTGCTGCTTGATCTCGAGGATATTGGCCGGATGCATCGAAAAGTTTCGCAGACCCATGCCCAGCAGCAGCAGCGTGTACTTGGGATCCCCCGCCATCTCGCCGCATACCGACACCTGCAGGCCGTAGCGTGCGCCCGCCTGTATCGTGCCGCCGATCAGCTTCAGCACCGCTGGATGCAAGGGGTCGTAAAGGTGCACGACCGCTTCGTCGGAGCGGTCGATCGCCAGTGTGTATTGGATCAGGTCGTTGGTGCCGATCGACAGGAAGGACACCCTGCGGATGAACATCCCGAGCGCCAGCGCCGCGGCGGGGACCTCGATCATCGCGCCGATCTCGAGCTTCTCGTCGAACTTCAGGCCTTCGGCGCGGAGTTCGACGCGGGCCCGGTCCACCAGGGCAAGTGTCTGGTCGATCTCCTTGGCGTGGGCGAGCATCGGGACCATGATCTTGAGCTCGCCGTGCACCGACGCACGCAACAGTGCGCGCAACTGGGTCAGGAACATCTTGGGCTCGGACAGCGAAAAACGGACCGCACGCAGGCCGAGGGCCGGATTGGGTTCGAAGCGGGTGCCGGGGTTGTTCAGCGCCTTGTCCGCACCGACGTCGAAGGTCCGTATGGTCACGGGCTTGCCCGGCATCGCCTTGAGCACCGCACGGTATGCCTCGTACTGCTCGTCTTCGTCCGGCAGGCTGTCGCGCCCGATGAACAGGAACTCGGTCCGGTACAGGCCGACGCCGTCGGCGTTGACCGCACGGATCTGGCCGATATCCTTGGGGCCTTCGATGTTGGCGAGCAGATTCACGTGCTCGCCGTCCAGCGTGGTCGGCGGGGTATCCTTGAGCCGGTTGAGCTTGGTGCGCTCCAGTTCGAGCTCGGTGCGACGCAGACGATACTCTTCGACGATCCTGTCGTCGGGGGCCACGATCACGACGCCGCGGGTTCCGTCGATGATCAGCAGTTCGTCCTCTTCGACCAGATGGCGAATGTGATGAAGGCCGACTACCGCGGGGATCGACAGGCTGCGCGCGACGATCGCGGTATGACTGGTGGGACCGCCCACATCGGTGACGAAGCCGGCGATGTTGTGATCCCGGAATCCGATCGTGTCGGCCGGCGACAGGTCGTGCGCGACCACGATGGTACCCAGGCCGTCGCGACGCCTCGGCGGCAGATGTCCGGGATAGCCGAGCAGCACCTTGACCAGCCGCTCGACCACCTGCACGACGTCCGCCTTGCGCTCGCGCAGATAGGGATCCTCGATCTGGTCGAACTGTTCCACCAGATGCTCCATCTGCTGCACCAGCGACCATTCGGCGTTGCAGCGCCTGTCCTCGATGTGCCCGCGCGCGGCATCGATCAGCATCGGATCGGCGAGCATCATCATCTGCAGGTCGACGAAGGCGCCGACTTCGGTGTGGGTGTGGCCGGACGTGGCGGCAGCCTTCAGGCCGACCAGTTCGCCCTGCACCGTCGCGACCGCACCATCGAGCCGGTCGAGTTCCTCGGGGATGTACTTTTCGGCGATGTGATAGTGATTGACCTCGAGCAACGCGTGCGACACGAGGTGCACATGACCGATCGCGATGCCGGATGACACCGGCAGGCCGTGGATCGTGAATGCCATCGAGTCATTCCTCCTCGCCGAAGCGCTCGCCGATCAGCGAGACGAGCGCCTCCATGGCCTGGTCGGCATCGTCACCCTCGGTGTCGATCACGATGCTCGAACCCTTCGCGGCCGCCAGCATCATGACCCCCATGATGCTCTTGGCGTTGACCCGGCGCCCGTTGCGCTCGAGCCAGACATGCGAACCGAACTGGCTGGCGGTTTGCGTCAGCTTGGCCGAGGCGCGCGCATGCAGGCCCAGCTTGTTGATGATCTCGACTTCCTTGCGCGCCATCCGCTCGTCACCTCATCTGTATCACGCCGTCACATCCACCGCTGATTGCGCGATGCACGAGCGTGTCCATGTCCTTGTCGCGATGCGTCAGCACGCGCAGCAGCATCGGCAGATTCACGCCGGCGACCCCCTCGATCCGGCCGGGCTGCAGCAGCTTGATCGCGAGGTTGGCCGGCGTCGCGCCGAACACGTCGGTCAGCACGATGACGCCGTGGCCGTGATCGGTCCAGGCCAGCATGTCGCGCGCGATCGGCAGCAGGTCGAGCGGGTCGTCCTGGGACGACACGCCGAGCTGCGCGATCGCTGGCGGGCGCTTGTTGAGCACATGACAGGCGCACTGTACCAGCGCCTCGCCCAGCGTGCCGTGCGTGATGAGAAAAATGCCGATCATTGGGGCTCCCGACGACAAGGCCCCAATTCTAGCCGAGTCGCCGGGGCCGGAGGCATGCGGCGTATCGGCCGCGCGTCGCTCAGCCGATGAGGGCGCGGGCCTGTTCGACCCAGTTGTCTCGCTTGATGCGTCCAGGGAAGCGGATCACGGTCTTCTCCAGTTCGGCGATATCCGCATCGGTGAGCGCCGCGATCTGCGCGAAGCTGGTCAGTCCCCGGGCCTTCAGCTTGGCTTCCAGGCCTGGACCGATGCCCGAAATCCGCTTCAGGTCGTCGTCCGAGGGTGCCGCCGTGGGTGCCGGCGCCGCAACCTTGCCGGGCCCAGGCTTCTTCGCCGACGTTCCCGCCGGTGCCGCAGACTGCGCGACCGAGGCCGGTTCGACCGGCAGATTACCGAGCCAAAGGCTCCACAGGCGTTGATGGGTCTCGATCGACCGCTGCATGGTCTTCACGATCTGCTCCGAAAGCTTGTCGAATTCCTTCAGCTTCATCGATTCCATGTTCGTCATCCGTGACCAGTCTTCCAGCAGCGCCATCTGGCGCTGCATCGCATCCCGGAACGCATTCTCGACCTCGCCAAGATTCGGCATTCCAGTGGCACCGCCGCTGTCCCTGAGCAACTGCGCCCACTGATTCCAAAGCCGCTGCTGGTTGTCCAGCCAGTTGCTGGCGGAGCGGTGAGCTTCGGCATTGAGCGCCGCGAAACCCTTGGGCTTCAGGTCCTTGCCGTTGGCACGCTCGGCCCATTGCGTCAGCCATGCGCGTTGCAACTCCAGCGACTGGGAGACAGCCTGACCGGCCCACGCGTTGAAACTCTCCAGCGTCTTCTGCTGCCACTCATCCACTCCGGTCGGCACCATCGCACCGGGCACCTGTGCCAACGAATCGTTCCACAGCTTCTCCTGCACTTCACGCAGGCTCTTGAACATCGCCTTGTAGTCCTTGAACATTTTGGGCTCTCCGGTGTTTTCAGACAGGTCGTGCGGCCCGTCGAAGCGGTTCATGACAAGTGGCCAAATGGACGTCGATGCAAGCTGCGTCGACCGTGGGTGATGCGCTGCACGATGTTCACACTAATGCCAGTGTCCGGCTTGTCAAGCCTGTGACGATGAAAGCGCCCGTGAGGCGGTCGGACATGCCCGTGCGCATCCCGTCGTCGAAGCATGTCGCCGGTGCGTGCTACCCTAAAAAAAGCGCGCCTGCCGGCGAACGGCCGGAAGCGGCCGTTGCGTGGCAGGCCAGGCAGGCGCACGAAGTGATTCGGCTACAGCAGAGGAGGACAACAGGATGGCGGAAAAGCAGGATCTGATGATCCCGGATGGCGACGTCACGCCGATCGATACCGACTATCAGATCGGCCAGGACAACGTCGTCGTCAATATCGGACCGCTCGGGCTCGATATTCACAACCGTGTCTTTGCGATATCCGGTCTGACGGTGATCGCGTTCGTGCTGCTTACGGTGATCTTCCACGATCAGGTCGAACCGCTGTTTGCCGGCCTCAGGGGATGGCTCACGACCAACCTGGACTGGTTCTTCATCGCTGCGGGCAACGTCTTCGTGCTCGTGTGCGTCGGACTGGCGGTGTCGCCGCTCGGAAAGGTGCGCATCGGGGGCACCAAGGCGACGCCGGATTTCTCCTACCTGGGCTGGTTCTCGATGCTGTTCGCGGCCGGAATGGGCATCGGCCTGATGTTCTTCGGGGTGTCGGAGCCGCTCTCCCATTTCGGCAGTGCGTTCGGGGGTACCTCGATCGAGAATGGCGTGCGCACCGACTGGGCACCGCTGGGGGCCGCTGCGGACGACGCCGAAGCCGCGCTGCGCCTGGGCATGGCGGCGACCATCTTCCACTGGGCATTGCATCCGTGGGCGATCTACGCGATTCTGGCGCTGGGTCTGGCCCTGTTCTCGTTCAACAAGGGCCTGCCGCTGACCATCCGTTCAGTCTTCTATCCGCTGCTCGGCGAGCGGGTGTGGGGTTGGCCGGGACATGTCATCGACATTCTGGCGGTCTTCGCGACGCTGTTCGGGCTGGCGACGTCACTCGGCCTGGGGGCCTCGCAGGCAAGCTCCGGCCTGAACTATCTGTTCGGCGTGCCACTCGGGACCACCACCCAGGTGGTGCTCGTGACCGGCATCACCGCGATCGCTCTGATATCGGTCGTGGCCGGCCTGGAAGCCGGTGTCAAGAGGCTGTCCGAGATCAACATGATCCTGGCCGTCGTGTTGCTGCTGTTCGTCATCATCGTCGGTCCGACGCTCGCCATCGCTACCGGGTTCTTGTCCAATCTCGCGGCCTATGTGCAGAACCTGCCGGCGCTGTCGAATCCGGTCGGGCGCGATGACGCCAACTTCGCCGCGGGCTGGACTGCATTCTACTGGGCATGGTGGATCTCGTGGTCGCCCTTCGTCGGGATGTTCATCGCGCGCGTGTCGCGCGGGCGCACCGTGCGTGAATTCATCGTGTCGGTGTTGATCATCCCGTCGCTGGCCTGTGTGCTCTGGATGACGGTGTTCGGCGAGACCGCGATCAGCCAACTGGTGAAGGATGGTTATACCGCGGCGGCTGAGGCCGCGCTGCCGCTGCAGCTCTTTGCCATGCTGGACGCGCTGCCGCTGGCACAGATCACGTCTTTTGTGGCCATCGTGCTGGTGGTGGTCTTCTTCGTCACGTCTTCCGATTCCGGTTCGCTGGTGATCGATGTCATCTCCGCAGGCGGCAAGGTGGATGCACCGATGCCGCAGCGGGTGTTCTGGTGCGTTTTCGAGGGTCTGGTCGCGATCGCGCTGATCCTCGGCGGAGGCCTGGTGGCGCTGCAGGCCATGGCGGTCTCGACCGGCCTGCCATTCACGCTCGTGCTGCTGGCCTCCACGGTGGCGGTGATCAAGGGGTTGGCCACGGAGCCGCGCGGCTCCTGAGGGTGGGACGAGGACATGGCCGGGGGGCGCGCGACGCGATCGTGCCCCCCGGCGGGTGACGGACGATCACTTCGGGCGAAGCCGGACATGCAGGACGAACAACTCGAAATACTCGACTTCCTGCGGATGCATCCGCCGTTTACGGTGCTCGACGAAGAGAGCCTGCACCGTGTCGCGACCTCGATAGACGTTCGCTACTACAAGGCCGGCACGCCGATTCTGGCGTTCGACCAGGCCGCCGAGTTCTGGCATGTGGTGCGAAGCGGCGCGGTCGAGGTGTTCCGGCGCAACGGCACGCTGTACAACCGGCTCACCGAGGGCGGCTATTTCGGCGAGTTCGGTCTGCTGCGGAACAAACGCGTACGGTTCCCCGCAGTGGCGCTGGAGGATACCCTCGTCTATCTGATTCCCGAGCCGGTCTTCACCGCCGTTTTCGAGAACAACGAGGCATTTGCGGATCTGGTCGAGATCGAGGACCGTACCCGCCTGCGGCAGGTGGTGTCGCGGCGCGAAGATGCCAACCAGCTGATGTCGGCGACCATCGATACGCTGGTGCAGCGCGAGGCGGTCACCATCGAGGTGTCCGCGACCGCACGCGACGCCGCCAGGCGTATGAACTCGGAAGGGGTCTCGTCGCTGATCGTGCTCGACCAGGACGCCGCGCCCGGCGACCTGCCCGGCGTGGTCGGCATCGTCACCGACCGCGACCTGCGCACGCGGCTGATCGCTCCCGGTCTTGCCTACGACACGCCGGTACGCGAAATCATGTCGTCCGGACTGGTCACGGTCGAGCACAATCAACTCGTGTTCGAGGCGATGATGCTGATGCTGCGTCACAACGTGCACCACCTGCCGGTCATGCGGCATCAGCGCCCGCTCGGCGTGATTGCGCTGTCGAATCTGGTCCAGTACGAGTCGCGAAACAGCCTGTTCGTCGTCGGCAGCATCTTCCGCCAGCACACGGTCGACGAACTGGCTGCACTTTTACCTGAAATCCACGCGTGCTTCATCCGCATGGTCACCGAGGACGCCAATTCGCGCATGGTCGGTGCTGCGATGGCGGCGATCGGACGCAGCTTCAAGCAGCGGCTGCTTGAACTGGCCGAGGAAAAGCTGGGTCCGCCTCCGGTCCCCTACTGTTTTGTTGCGCTCGGCTCGATGGCGCGAGAGGAGCAGCTCATCGTCACCGATCAGGATAATGCGCTGGTGCTGCACGATCGCTTCGATCCGACCAGGCATGATGCGTACTTCGAGGCGCTGGCACGCTTCGTCTGCGACGGGCTGGCGCGATGTGGTTACAGCTACTGCACCGGTGGTGTGATGGCGACCAATCCGAAGTGGCGCCAGCCGCTTCGTGTCTGGCAAGGCTATTTCGGCGAATGGATAGACAAGCCGACACCCCAGTCCCTGCTCGATGCCGGCATTTTCTTCGACCTCGATGGTGTCTGGGGAGAGACCGAGTGGGCCGACGCGCTGCGCCGCGCGGTCGCGCGCAAGGCCAAGGGCAGCTCTCGCTTCATCGCATGCATGGCGCGCAATGCGCTGCTGCGTACGCCGCCGCTGGGGTTCTTCAAGGATTTCGTCGTGGAGTCGGATGGCCGCCACTCCCGGGCGATCAACCTGAAGCGACGTGGCACTGCCCCTCTGGCCGATCTGGTGCGCGTCCATGCGCTGGCGATCGGCTCGGAGGCGATCAACAGCTTCGAGCGATTGCGCGCGATCATCGACGCACAGATCCTGCCGCTCGGGCGCGGCCAGGATCTGCTCGACGCGCTCGAGTTCATCTCCATCGTTCGGGTACGCAACCAGTCTGCGGCGCTGACTGCCGGGCTGGAGCCGGACAACAGCATCGAGCCGGACAAGCTGTCCGAATTCGAACGGAAGAGCCTGCGCGACGCGTTCACGATTCTGAGCAACGCACAGAAGTTCCTGAAGTACCGCTATCAGCCTGGACGGGCGAACTGAGGCCGAGGCCATGCTGCATCTGGGATCGCTCCGCACCGATCGACGGCCGAACGAACCGGATCAACTTCCGGACTGGCCGGAGCGTTTGCGCGATCTTGCGACGCGGGCGCGAGATCCACGCCTACAGGCCTTTTATGCGGCGGGCTGCGCGTCGGGTGACATGCCTGTCGCCCATGTGCCTTTGTTGGCATTCGACATCGAGACGACCGGTCTGGACCCGTTGCGCGACGGGATCGTCAGCATCGGCCTGGTACCGATGAGCCTGGCGTCGATTCGCGCGAGCGCGTCCCGCCACTGGATCGTCCGGCCGCGGGTGCCATTGGGCGAGAAATCAGTCACGATCCATGGCATCACCGATTCGCAGGTTGCCGATGCGCCCGATCTTGCCGATATTTTCGGCGAAATCCTCGGCGTCATGGCCGGCCACGTGATGGTGGTGCATTGTCGTTCGATCGAACGCCAGTTTCTCGACGCCGCGCTGCGGCTCCGAATTGGCGAAGGTATCGTCTTTCCGGTGATCGACACGATGGAACTCGAGGCGCGCCTGCATCGCAACAACAAGCCGGGTTTCATTGCACGCCTTTTCGGGCACAAGCCGCAGGTGTCGATCCGGCTCGCGGCCAGCCGCGACCGCTACCATCTGCCGCGCTACCGGGCGCATCATGCCTTGACCGATGCGTTGGCATCGGCCGAGCTGCTGCAGGCGCAGGTCGCGCATCGGTTCTCGCCCGATACGCCGCTGCGCGAGCTCTGGAGCTAGCTGTCCGCAGCGGTCCAGGGGCGGATGCGGGTCGCCGGAATCCGGAACCTACTTGAGTTGCTTTCGATTGTCATTGATCCAGTCGGAGATCGCGAACAGCAGGCCCGACATGACGAAGGTGAGGTGGATCGCGATCTTCCAGCCGATCTCAGCGTCGGTGTGCTGCGTTCTCACCAGGAAGGTCTTCAGCAATTCGACTGCAGAGATCGAGACGATGGGTCAGTCCAGGCCCTGGCTGGCGAGATACTCCTCGTAGCTGCCGCGGTAGTCGGTGATGCTGCCATCGAGCCGGATCTCGATGATCCGGTTCGCCAGTGAAGACACGAACTCGCGGTCGTGCGAGATGAATAGTAACGTGCCGGGAAATTTCTCGAGACCGGCGTTCAGCGACTCGATCGACTCCATGTCCAGGTGGTTGGTCGGCTCGTCCATCAGCAGCACGTTGGGGCGCGACAGCATCAGCTTGCCGAACAGCATCCGCCCCTGTTCGCCGCCTGAGATCACGTTCACCGCCTTTCTGACCTCGTCGCCGGAGAAGAGCAGGCGGCCCAGCGTGCCGCGGATCAGTGTCTCAAGGTCTTCGCCGGTGGCGGCCGCGGTCACGCGCGCGTATTCGGCGATCCAGTCGGTGAGGCGTTCGTCACCCGAGAATTGGGCCGAATGGTCCTGCGCGTAGTAACCCGGTCTGGCCTTCTCGGCCCATTTGATCGCACCCTTCTGCGGTTTCAGGCCGCCGAGTTGCGGGCCGAGCAGCAGCTTCATCAGCGTGGTCTTGCCGACGCCGTTCTCGCCGATGATCGCGACCTTCTCGCCGGCCTCGATCGCGATCGAAAAGCGGTCGATCACCGGTTTGTCCATGCCGTCGTAGGCGAAGGAGATGTTTTCCACCTCGCAGGCCAGACGGTGTAGCTTGTCCTTGTCGTCGTAGTCGAAACGGATCCACGGATACTGCCGGCTCGACGGCTTGACGTCCTCGGGCTTGAGCTTGTCGATCAGCTTCATGCGGCTGGTGGCCTGCTTGGCCTTGGACTTGTTGGCCGAGAAGCGGCGCACGAACTCCTGCAGATCCTGGATCTTCTCCTTGGCGCGCGCGTTCGCGGCGGACTGGCGCTGGCGCGCCAGCGTCGACGCCTCCATGTAGTCGTCGTAATTGCCCGCGTACACGGTGATGGTGCCGTAATCCAGGTCGGCCATGTGGGTGCACACCTGGTTCAGGAAGTGGCGGTCGTGCGAGATGATGACCATCGTCGAGTCGCGCTCGTTGAGCACGTTCTCGAGCCAGCGGATGGTGTTGATGTCCAGGTTGTTGGTCGGTTCGTCGAGCAGCAGGATGTCCGGATTGGCGAACAGCGCCTGGCACAGCAGCACCCGCAGCTTCCAGCCGGGCGAGACGTTCTTCATCGGCCCGTCGTGCAGTTCGGTGGCGATCCCCACGCCGAGCAGCAGTTCGCCGGCGCGCGACTCGGCGGTATAGCCGTCGTACTCGGCGAACTTGCCTTCCAGTTCGGCCGCGTGCATGTAGTCGTCCTCGCTCGCTTCCGGGTTGGCGTAGATCGCATCCTTTTCCTGCATGCAGGCCCACATCTCGCTGTGGCCCATCATGACCACGTCCAGTACGCGCATGTCCTCGTAACCGAACTGGTCCTGGCGCAGGTAGGCCATGCGCTCGTTCGGATCCTTGGATACGTTGCCGGCGCTGGCCTCGAGCTGGCCGCACAGGATCTTCATGAACGTGGACTTGCCGGCGCCGTTGGCGCCGATCAGGCCGTAGCGGTTACTGTCGCCGAACTTGACGGAGACGTTCTCGAACAGGGGCTTGGCCCCGAACTGCATGGTGATGTTGGCTGCGACGAGCAATTTGAATCCTAAATGTATGTAAAACAAAAGGTTGCATTATAGCGTAGAAGCGTCGGCGCGTGATTCTCAAAGCCATTTCTGCATCAGCAGTGCCTGCCCCGCCGACGGGTCGAGCTGATACGGCGCAAACTCGGCGCGGCGATAGGTGGCGATCGCGCCGTGGTTGTTCGACAGCACTTCGAGCGTCATCTTGCAGCAATTCCGTTCCCGGGCCACCTGTTCGGCCGCAGCCAGCAGCGCGGTGCCGATGCCGCGACCCCGATGCTTGCCGCGCACCGCGATGTCGTGCACATTGAGCAGCGGCCGCGCTGCGAAGGTCGAAAAACCCTCGAAGCAGTTGATCAGGCCGGCCGCCTCGTCGCCGACGAAGGCGACGAAGCCCACGTAGTCGGCGCGTTCGGCAAGTCGTTCGATCAGATGCCGACGCGTGTCTTCGGACAGCGGTTTGCCGCCGCCCATGACATCGCGCGCATAGTCGTCGAGCAAGGCCAGCAGTGCCGCTGCGTGCGCCTCGTCATGCAGGCGGACCTGTTCGATTCTCGGCTGAGGGTCGTGCTTCATCGTCATGGACAGGCTCCGCGTTGTTCGTCGGGCGTGAATGCGGGAGGCGATCGGGACCGATGCCGCATCCTTGGGCTAAGATGAGAACATTCGATTCTGAAACGTTCGGTTCTCGTTCATGGCACGTATCGCTCCACCGCTTCCACTGCGATTGCGCGCAATCGATATCGCGGCTCGGCTGCTGTTGCCGCTGATCGGCGTCGCGCTGATGTCGGCGGGTCTGGTCGGTCTGGTCAGTTTCACGCTGATGCCGCTTGCCGAGGCACTGTCCAGCCGGAACTGGATCGAGGTGACGGCGCAGGTGGAGCGGGCGGAAATCGAGCCGGTGCGTCTGATCGTGCCGTTGCCGCTGAACCGGGTGCAGGTGAGTTATACCTATGTGCATGCCGGCCGGGTGTATGAGTCGACCCGCTTCAGCCCGCAGCAGAACTTCGAAAGCCGCCGTCGCAGCAATGCGCTCGTTGCCGGGCTGCAGCAGAACCCGCGCACGACGGTGTGGGTGGACGGCAATGCTCCGCAGCGGGCCACGTTGCACCGAACGACCAGCTGGGTGGTGTTCGCAATGGCGTTTCCCTCGCTGATCTTCACCTTTTTCGGTGCGGTGCTGGTGCTGGCGAGCATGATGCTTTGGAGCGACCGCAGGTCGCTGTTCCGCCGACGTAAGGGCAACGACGACATCACAGAAACCGACTGATATAGCAGGGCATGCCGGGGTTCGCGTCGGGCGGCAGCGGCAGCCATACGCGTCGTCCACTGCCCGGGACGACGTCGAGCGTCCTGCCATCGGCGTTCTCGATGCGGGTGACCTGCATCTGAAGGTTGCGACCCGGTTGCACGAACTCGAGCCGGTCGCCGGTCGCGAAGCGGTTCTTGACCTCGATCTCGGCCAGGCCGCGCGCCGGATCAAAGCCGAGCATTTCTCCGACCAGCAGACTGCGTCCGGACTCCGAATGTCCGCGCATGTAGTTCTGATGGGCTGGAGTGTGATGGCGCTGATAGAAGCCGTCGGTATAGCCACGGTTGGCCAGGCCCTCCAGCTCTCCCAGCAGACCGGCGTCGAAGGGGCGGCCGGCCACCGCGTCGTCGATCGCGCGCCGGTAACCCTGGCAGGCGCGCGCGGCATAGTAAGGGCTCTTGGTGCGCCCTTCGATCTTCAGCGAATCCACCCCGATGTCGACCAGGCGGCTCACATGTTCGATCGCGCGCAGGTCCTTGGAGTTGAGGATGTAGGTGCCGTGCTCGTCCTCCTCGATCGGCATCAGCTCGCCCGGACGCGTCGCCTCCTCGAGCAGCCATACCCTGGCGCCGTCCTCGTGGCGCGGACCGCCGCCCAACGCGGCGGGCGTCGTACTTGGGTCCGCTGCCCGCTGCGCATACACGTCGCCGGATCCGTCCTCGTCGCCGGCGTGGATCTTGTAATCCCAGCGGCAGGAGTTGGTGCAACTGCCCTGGTTCGGGTCGCGGTGATTGAAATAGCCCGACAACAGGCAGCGCCCCGAGTACGCGATGCACAGCGCACCATGGACGAAGACCTCGATTTCGATGTCGGGACACTCCTGGCGGATCTCCGCGACCTCGTCCAGCGACAGCTCGCGCGACAGGATGATGCGCTTCACCCCCATCGACCGCCAGAACTTCACCGCCGCATAATTGGTGGTATTGGCCTGTACCGACAGGTGGATGTCCATCTCGGGCCAGCGTTCGCGGACCATCATCATCAGGCCGGGATCGGCCATGATCAGCGCATCCGGCCCGAGTCCGATCACTGGTTCGATGTCCTCGATGAAGCTCTTCACCTTGGTGTTGTGCGGGTAGATGTTGTTCACGAGGAAGAAGCCCTTGCCGGCTGCATGGGCGTCGGCGACGCCCTGTGCGAGTACGTCGAGGCGTCCGAAGCTGTTGTTGCGCACGCGCAGCGAATAGCGCGGCTGGCCGGCATAGACCGCGTCCGCGCCGTAGGCGAAGGCGGTGTGCATCATCTCGAGCGAGCCGGCGGGCGCGAGGAGTTCGGGAGCTTTCAGGGGGCGGGACATCGGCGATGGCTCTGCTTTTCAAACGCGGATTCTAACCTCGATCCGACGTGGCCAATCAGTGGCTCCCGGCTTCGCATGAAGGATGAAACCGCCGGCCGGGCAGAGCGGCTGTCCGCGCGGCTCCGACGGCCACTCGCGCTGCCGCTGTAGGGCTCGCTTCGCTGCGATCCCTGAACTCGCGCTTCGCGCTCAGACAGCAGGGATCGCGGGCGCTACGCTCGCCAACAGCTGCATGCGTTCGGGCCGAGTCGCCGCGCGGACAGCCGCTCTGTCCGGCCGGCCAAGCACCACGGTTCTTCAGGGTGTGTCGAGTTCGAGCGTTGGAACATTCGCGGGCCACACGCCGCGCGATTGCACGCGACCTTCATCGACGACCAGCCAGCTCTGCTGGCGGTAGTGCGGCAGGGGGCGCAGGGCCTGCTCCAGTGCCGCTGCGCTGTCGGCCGCGATCAGCCCGACCGGGGCGCCCGAGGCCAGGCGGATCGTCCACATCCTCAGATCACCGCGGTCCGCGACCTCGGCGGGTACGGCCGGCAGCGTGTGACGGGTCAGCCACCACTCGATCGCCGGCTGGCTGCCGATCACCAGCAGGGGGCGATCGTGCGGCGGCTGCAGCGGGTCGATCGGGTGCGGTGCCGACTCGAGGATGCGTGCGGACAAGGTCTGAGCGTGCGCGCGAATCGCGGGATCGTCGCCGAGCACCAGCAGACCGGACTCGGACGCGAACTGCAATTCGCGCAGTATCGGGGGGGCCTCGAATGCGTCCATCCTGCGCAGCATGCGGCTATCCGGGTCCAGGCGGACCCTCGTCGCGGACGCGGATACCGGAACGAAAAAGGTTCGAGACGCCTGGTCCAGGCGCAGCGACACGGTTTCGAAGCCGTCCGCGCGGTCGATGCGCACCGGCACGTCGAGATCGTAGATCGGACTCGCCTGTGCCAACGTGATCTCGACGCCGTCGGCGACGTTTCGGGCAGCATGCAGTGCGACGCTCGGCAGTCCCCGCCAGGTGAGCCACTGGTCGAAGAATCGGTTGAGATCCTGACCCGATTCGATTTCGAACGCCGTGCGCAACGCATCCCAGGCCGCAATACGGAAGGCCTGTTCCGACCAGAAGCGGCGAATGCCGCGATCGAATGCATCCTGGCCGATCCGGTCGCGCAGCATCACGAACAGCATCGCCGCCTTGCTGTAGCCGACGGCCTGCGAGACGCCGTGGTGGCGGGCAGTGAAGCTGATCAGCGGTGTTGCCGCTCCGTCCGGGACCGCGGACAACTCGCGCAACCAGCCCAGGCGCATCTCGCGAGCGCGCTCGGCGCCCTGCCCCTTCGCGTAATGATAATCCGCCATGAAGGTGGTCAAGCCCTCGCTCCAGTTTCCGGCCTCGTAGTCGGGGAAGACGCCGTTGCCCCACCAGTTGTGCAGGACCTCGTGGCCGAGCGACGTGGCGCGGATGAAGGGCAGCGCCAGAACCTGGATTCCGAGGTAGGTGAAGGTCGGCATGCCCAGGCCGGTCGGCGTCGGGCTGGAGACGACCGAGAACGTCTCATACGGATAAGGCCCGATCCAGCTCTCGTAAAGGGCGAGGTAGCCGGCGATCGCGTCGAGGTAACCGGACGACAGCTCGTCGATCTCGGCATGGAACAGCGTGCGCAAGTTGATGTCCCGGCCGTCCACCGACTGGACGGTCCGGCGTGACGAGCGGTAGGGGCCGGCGATCAGGTCGACGCCGCGCGAGGGTTGCTCGAAGCGGTACAAGGCCACATTACGGCCGCTCTCGTCGCTCTCTCGCACGAGTGTGCCGGCCACCAGCGCACGCTGGCCCTGCGGCAGGTCGAGTGTGGCAACGTAGCGATGCGGCGCGATTTTGCCGTCGAACGCGACGACCGGATACCACAGACTCGACGCGGGTAGATAGCTTCCGTCGGGATCGGCAGTCGGGGCGCGCCAGCCGAGCGTGTCCTGGTGGCTCAGGTTGCGCGGCAGCGGGGACAACTGGCCGTGCCAGCGCAGCGTGAGCACGCGTTCCGGAGCGCCGGCGGGGATACGCCAGCGCTTGACGCGACCCTCGGTCACGGGCCGGGTGCGTGTCGGCGTGTCGTTCACGCGCAGGTCGGCAAGATCGAAACCGGGGCCGAGCAGCAGGTCGAAGCCCTGGACACGGGGGACCCGGATCTCGGCCGTTCCGCTCAGGGTCCGGCCTTCCGGGTCCAGTGTGATGGTCATCGTATAGCTGACCGGCTCATCGCCCGCTTCCGCTGCAGATGAGGCCATGGCTATCGCGGGCCAGACGATCAGTGCGATCCACAGCCTTGCGATCGCGACGACCCACGCAGTGCGATGCCGCGGCATGCGGGAGGCGCAGGGACCGGTAACAGAGGTCCTTTCGGCGACCAAGACGAACGGCATGCTCAACTGACCGGTGTGGCTGGGCGCGGCAGTGGATTCTCGACGTTGTAGACCGCGTCGGCAAGCCCGGCCACGAGCTGTGCGCAGCTCAGGTTGCCATCCCACGGCAGCAGGATCGCGTGGCTGCCGATACCCAGATCGTCGAGTTGTCGCGGCACACCATACCCGTGCTGCAGGTGTCCGCTGCCTATCAGCCCGACCACCAGCGCGTCCGGTCGCTCGGTCAGCGCTTGATGGATGCCCTGGGCCATCGAGCGGTCCCAGACGAGCTGAGCCTCGATGAAGAATCTCAGACCTTCGCCTGCACCGGCCGAACCGCCCCGGTGCCGGCTGGGCGTGTGCATATCGTAGATCTGGCCCAGCCATTGGGCGTACTTCGGGCTCGGTTCCGCCGGGCGGGTCACCCCTTCGCGCTGCGAGACCGGCGTCGCATCGAAGCCCGATTTGCTGACCGAACGGGTGAAGCTGGACTCGACGTTGAGCGCCCGCATCGGGATCCGCTGATCGCGGGCGTAGCGGAAGATGTCCATGTACAGCTCCGGATCGAGGCGCCACACTTCGGCCCAGTCACTGTGTTCGAGAAACGCCTCTTCGCTGAGCTCGCCGCGCGACCAGGCGTCCAGCACCCCCTGGACCCGGCGCGGAAACATCTCGAGCCCCAGAATGATGTCCGGTCGCCGCTGATGAAGCGCCCGCAACGTGTCCAGCTGCCAGCGATGGTGGCTGAGCTCGTCATGGCGCTCGCCGAGCAGCACCGCGGAGCCCCGTGCGATCCGGTCGAGGAACGTGCCCTCGTCCAGTGTTTCGCCGCCAGGCACCGACCAACCGACCGGAAGCGTGCAGTTCAGCGCGGCGTCCCGGTGGTCGCCCAGCCTGAAGATACCGGTGTCGGGATCGGTCGTCAGGCAGGACATCAGGAGCCCGGCGGACGCCAGCATGATGAGTACTCTCGCGGGCCTTGCAGTCATGTTCCCCCCATGAGCCGGAACCGGCGGACCCGCTCATCTGGCGGCGCCTGCAGGACCGGGCAAAACAAGGATGATCACGATGGTTGTGACGTGCTACGGGCGGACGAGGTTCCGCAAACTTGTCGGCGCCAAAGGCAGCAGGGCCCGGCGACGCGCGTCGCCGGGCCCTGCTGCTGGTGAAGCCGGTGTTCAGGCAGTTTTCTTGCTGCGGGTCACCGGCGCCACGGAACGGCCGACCGCCTTCACCGCGGCGTCGGTCGCGGCAGTCAGGTTGGTTTCGGCGATCTCGACCACCTGACGACTGGCCTTGCTGACCTGGTCATAGGTGGAGTTTGCAGCGGCGATGCTGGTCTTCACCGCGGCCAGCGCGGCGTCGGATCCGACCGGGGCCGCCGCCGCGATCTTCTCGATTTCGGTCGCAAGCACCTTGTTCATCTCGGCAAACTGGACTTCGAACGGCTTGACCGCGTCCTCGACCCCCTGCGCCAGGATCTCATAGCAGTTGCGATGGTAGGCGAGTGCCTTCTCGGCGAGGGGCTTGACGAAGGCGGCCTGAAGGCTGAGCAGTTCTTCCGGGCGTTTGGCAGCCAGCACCTGGCGTACGATCGCGCTACCGTCTTCAAGCACGGCACGGGCGGTGTTAAGGTTGAGTGCGATCAGGCGCTCGGACGCGTCGAACGTGGTCCGGGCGGCGTTCAACGCGGATTCGGTTGCAGATTTGTGGGCGGCGGACAGGTTCTGTGGGGTTGCGATCATGGTGGTTCTCCTTGGATGAATGAACGTTGCGATTGACTGACGCCACCTTCGAAGGCCTTTAATGACGCAGTGCACAATTGCATTGTAGAGCAGCAGAACTGGAAGTCAAGGATGTTTTGTTGCAGCGCAACATATCGTAGTGCTGTGTTCGGGGTGCCCGCCTGATGTGCGGTTGGACGACCTGCGTGCGCCGCTATGCGGACCTGCTTTCACGTTGGAAGGTGTCGTGCGGATGACGGTTCTGCCGGTCGTCGCAGTCATCTTCCTGCTGATGTTGCCGGTTACGGGCATGGTGCCGGTGCTGTCCGGGCTCACGGTCGACCGGTACCCGGAAGCAGGGGATCTTGCGCGTCACCTGTTCATGTCCGTGAACATGATCGGTGCGATCCTGGCTGCGCCGCTGGCCGGACTGCTGTCGGACAGCCTGGGTCGTCGCGTCCCGCTGATCGCGGCCGCATTCGCACTGAACGGCTTGAGCCTGCTGATGATCACCGGCGACTGGCGCTATGAAGTGCTGCTGATGTGGCGTTTCATCGAAGGCTGCGCCCACATGACGTCGCTGTCGCTGCTGATGACGCTCGGAGCGGATCACGCCCGACGCGAGGGGCTCGGTGCGACCATGGGTGGCGTCGGCGCAGCGGTCAGTCTGGGGGTCGCGGTCGGTGCCCCGCTGGGAGGCTGGCTGGGCGGGAACTCTGCGCTGCTGGTGCCGCAACTGGGCGGCGCACTGATGCTCGCGCTGGCGGTCGCTGTGCCATTGATGCTGCGCGATGCACCGACTCAGAGCGAACGCAAACAACCCGCTGAACTGCTGCGGGCGCTGACCGGCAATCGCATGCTCGCGGTGCCCTATGTGTTCGCTTTCGTCGATCGGCTGACGGTCGGCTTCATCGTGTCCACGTTTTCGCTGTACCTGGCCACCGTACTCGACTTTTCCCCACCCCGGATCGGGCTGGTGATGGCCGCTTTCCTGATCCCTTTCTCGCTGCTGACCTGGCCGGCCGGGGCGTTGAGCCGGCGCTGGGATCGGCTGGGCATGATGATCGTGGGCAGCCTGCTCTACGGGGTGTTTCTGGCCGCGCTGGGCTATGCGACCGCCGACCGGATCGTGTGGGTGATGGCGGCGGGCGGCCTGGTTGCCGCGCTGATGTATGCACCCTGCCTGGTGCTGACGGTCGAACTGGCCGGCCCCGGTCAGCGCGCGAGCACCCTCGCCGGATTCAACATGGCGGGTTCGCTGGGCTTCGCGCTCGGACCGCTGATCGCCGGCACGCTGGTTGCGGGCTTCCGCTCGGCGGCACTCGACCCCTATCTGCCGGTGTTCATCGTGATCGCGGCGATCGAGATCCTCATCGCGCTGCTGATGCTGCCCTTGTGGCTGCGGCGGCGGCAGGCGCGACGGCGTGACCCGCAGCCGACGCGATCAGTTGGCTGAGCTGCCGAATCCGATCGGCGCGGGTGCCAGCGCGAGAATGCGCTGGTAGAGCGTTTCGGCCTCTTCCTTGGGCTTGATGCCGAACAGCGGATTGTCATTCTCCCTGAAGGCGGTGTAAATGTCGGTCCAGTCCTGCTCGGTCAGACAGCGTTCGGCAATCGGCAGGAACACATCCTCCTCGGTGCGCAGGTGTGCCCACTCGAGTTCGGTGTAGCGCTCCGCACTGGAAAAGAACGCCTCGCGTGCTTCCGGGTCACCGTTCTGGAACGCGACCAGATGCCTGGTCAGGTTCTCGACCATCGGATATCCGAGCGTATGCTCGCGTTCGAGCTTCGCGATCAGGTCGTCGGCGTCGTGGCTACGGCGCTTGACCGCGGCGAACAGGTACTTGTCCTCCTTCGGATGGTGCCAGCGATCCGGGTAGGACACGATGTAGTCCAGGATGGCGCGCAGCAGCGGGAAATTGGGCCTGGCACCCTTGCGCATCTCCTTGACCAGATAACGCAGTGAATAAAGCACGGCGCTGATGGCAAGATGTTCGTCCTTGATGATCTGGATCGCTCCGGGTCTCACGGCATTCCTCTGCAGATTGCGGGTGTGGATATGTGCTGCCA